>NZ_BDFE01000014.1 GCF_001748225.1 Desulfoplanes formicivorans | reverse complement strand
TTTAATTTCGATAATATATACTAAATTTTGTATATTTTGTAAATAGTATAGGTAGTAATTTTTCGTTATTGTAGAGAGTTTTTGCAGTCAAATCGGACAGATGACCCAAGAACTCTGGGCATCTTGTTCCATCATTTCTGCGAAGAAGCTGCAGACTGCACACTGATCGAAGCACTCGGCAGAATCCTCGGCACAATCGTAGAAAATCTTCATAAAATCAAACTAGTACCGGCAAATATCCTCAACAAAATTTTGGAGACAGTTCAAACTAATAGGTTCTTCGACGTTTTGTGTGGAATTCATGTAGCAACCAGGATCTGAATCGGAGCCGCAATCAGGTAGACCATGGTGATAAAGTTCTCCACGTTTCGGTAACCTCGGGCTCTGGCCCTTGCCGCTTGGAACAGGCCGTTGAAGCCTTCGAGCCTTGCATTGGTGTGCAGGGAATGCCAGCGATGGAGGATGCGTGGCATGTGCCTCTCAAAACTGGCCAAGGCATTTCTTACTGGCTCCAGAAGTGGACAATCAGCGGTATACTCAGTTGCATGCTTGAGAAAATGGGTAATGCGCCACTTGGCAGCCTGCCTTGATTCGGCCCGACGAATCCAGCGTAACAGTTCTTTGACGCGGTAGG
>NZ_BDFE01000013.1 GCF_001748225.1 Desulfoplanes formicivorans | reverse complement strand
GCCTTGGCATCCTCTTTCCAGTTCAAGGTGTTGTTTAGCCGTACGGAAAAAAACTTCAATGTCCCAACGCCGACCGTAAATCCGTACTATTTCCTCATTCGGAAGATTTTCCTCTGTACACAGTAATGCAAGCCAATCTTTTTTATTTCGGTTACGGACGAAAACCAATTTTGCCGTACCTCCATCTTTCATTTGAACTTTAGCATTGGCGAGAATTTTTGCCCTTCCACGGCGTTTTCTGATTTTACGGTAAATTTGAATTACGTTTAGCTCTTGCCCTTCGAAGATGTAATGGATTGTTTGAGTTCGTTTGACCATGCAGATGACATCTAAATGCTTGCGAACCTTGGCAATCAAAGATGGTACTCCGAACCAGCTATCCATAAGGACATATTTTGCATTGATTCCGGTACGTAATGCTCTTTCGATCATAGGAGTAATCAGTTCTGTTGCCTTGGTCACAGCCTCCTGTCGTCGTCTGGCACCACACGTTCTCTTGTCCAAGTTTTTAGCCGTTTCCTGGTAGCGATTTTTCTTTTTTGTCGATGAAAGAAGAGCAAAATCAAGAGGTAATAGCGTCGATCCATCTGACCAGGCCATGGTAAGCATTCTGAAACCCCGCAGATACCTCCCGGTTGTGTGGTCAAAAACTTTGGCTAAAAGCTCAACATTTTTTGACCGGGGACGAGATATTGTTGAGTCATCAAAGATAAGTACTGGGTTACGTGCTTTGCTGGTCAATTTATCAATCATTTCATGTGACTGAAACCCCAATGTCAAAAGAAATCTTCTCCAGCTGAAACGACTTGAACGAAGAAAGTCATATATTGCATCTTTACTGATTTTACGTTCTGGATTGATTACAACACTTCGATAAATATTTTTTCCTACAAACGGAAGTATAAAAATGCTTTGAAGAATTGATGCAGCTGAATATCCTTTTGATTTTTTTATTTGAGAATTTCGGGCAATACTCGCAATACGAAATTTCTTGAAAAACGAGTCAATTCGGTGACTGCATTCACTCCTTACAACTTGCAAATCAATAGCTTTAATTGTAGGTTGCATTTGAGATCCTTGTTTTTTGTTTTCTATTGTGTGGCAACAACAGAAATACTAAATTACAAGGATCTCTTCAAGTAAAAATTCAATCATTTCAG
>NZ_BDFE01000012.1 GCF_001748225.1 Desulfoplanes formicivorans | reverse complement strand
CGGATAATTTCATGATGTGAGCACAAAATTATTCCCGGCTATTACTTTTTGCCAGAAATGGACAAAATTCAGCCAAAAGTTACGTAAAATTATAAAAAACCGGTGCAAGTTCCCCGGGAGATGAACCCAGAGGTGCATTCTGAGGACATTGAGGGCGGTTGCTGTCAGAACGATGACCATCTTGTTCTTTGCAAATCCACGACGCCGGGTACGTTCCAGCCCCAGGACTCGTTTGGCGATGCTGAACGGGGCTTCGCCACCGGATCTCTGGCGATAAAGCGATTTGATTTCGTCGTCATCTTTGAACATGAGCCGCCGTGCCTCGATCCTTGGTTTGTTCCACTTCCAGATGACTTTGGCTTTCCGTCTTGTGATTTTTACGGGGCAATCATGCGAGTGAGGGCAGTTGCCACATGCTTCCCGGTTAAAGTAAGAGCTTGTTTCCTTACGTTTTTTTGAAATTTTATTCTCTAAACAAGACTGCCCCATGGGGCAATTAATGATCTCCTTACCGGACTCACTGATTTTAAAATCAAGGATCGAGAATCCGTCTGGAAAATCTCCGGACGGAGGACAAACCAGCTCAACGTC
>NZ_BDFE01000011.1 GCF_001748225.1 Desulfoplanes formicivorans | reverse complement strand
GATTTGACTGCAAAAACTCTCTACAATAACGAAAAATTACTACCTATACTATTTACAAAATATACAAAATTTAGTATATATTATCGAAATTAAATGAGGATATTTCGATGATAAAATATAAAGATAGAACGAGAAGAGAAATGTTCGACTACATTCCATGGGGAACAAAAAGCCATCATAACAAGCTCAAGTCGAGCATTTATCATACATTTAGAAAAGAAATTCTTCCATATCTCAACATAAACATTCTATCAAAGCATTTTTCAAATGATAACGGCAGAGGAACTAAAGATCTTCAGTCTGTAATGGGCTTGTTTATCATTCAAGCCTTGAAGAATATGACTGATGAAGAAGCGATTGAAGCTTTCTGTTTCAATGACGCCTTCAGATATGCTCTTGATATCCCAAGGGATGAATACATCTCAGAACGGGCTTACTACTATTATCGTGCAAAACTTCTTGGGGAAGAGGAAAAAGTTTTCGATTCAGTCCTCAAAAGAATTGCTGACCGCATAAATCTGAACACTGCCATACAGCGAGAAGACTCGACCCTGGTTCGAACCTGGTTAAAGAGCATGTCCAAACTGGATTGCTTTTCAACCACGATCAACAAATTCCTCAAGGAACTCAAAGAGACACACCCGATTATTTTTTCAAGAATCAATGAGGATATCAGGACAAAATATTTTTCCGCAAACGATGACCAGCGTTGGTTTGGATCCAAAAAGCCCGCTGAATACCAGAAGTGTCTTGTGGACGCAGCTAAAGATGTTCTCTCGCTTTTGGACCAGTTCGATGCGCATCCAAAAGTCAGCAAGCTTGAATCCTATGCGCTACTCAAGAGACTGGCTGACGAGCAGATCACCGAAGATTCCAAAGGAATCACCGTCAAGGTAAAACCGGAAACCAAGGGCACGGCCATGACGAATCCGCATGATCCAGATGCTCATTACAACGGGCATCGTAAGAAAGTCGGCTACAAAGCTGATTTCACTGAGACCTGTGGCCCTGACAAGGATACGCCCAACCCCAAGATCATAACCAATGTCGAAGTAACCAAAGCAAACGTAGCAGATTCCAAGATCATAGAAGACGTCGTCGATAAGCTTGAGGAAAAGGGACTCAAACCCGAGAAATTATTAGCTGACAACGGATATGATAGTGACGCCATTCAACAAAATCTCAGACAGAAAGACGTTGAGCTGGTTTGTCCTCCGTCCGGAGATTTTCCAGACGGATTCTCGATCCTTGATTTTAAAATCAGTGAGTCCGGTAAGGAGATCATTA
>NZ_BDFE01000010.1 GCF_001748225.1 Desulfoplanes formicivorans | reverse complement strand
TAATTTCGATAATATATACTAAATTTTGTATATTTTGTAAATAGTATAGGTAGTAATTTTTCGTTATTGTAGAGAGTTTTTGCAGTCAAATCAAATCAGGCGATCAATAAGACTGCTAAAGAAGGGATGAAAGTAGCATCGGGCAGTAACCTCCACAAAGCAGTCCTGGAGGTAGGACACTTTTTTGGCGTCAAATTTAAACCTTATCAAGCTATTAATATTACTGAAAAAATTGGCTCGGCTGCGAAGTTTATCGGGCCGGTTATGGCGTTAATCGGCGTAATCGTACAAATCAATGACGACATTCAACAAGAGAAACGCGCTGCAGACCTAATAGCTGCTAGACGCGATATTAGGAAGAATTATCGGGAAATATTTCTTGAGTTGAAAATTGAGTTTGTTAAACGTATGGATGAGTTATCAACATCTTTCTATACGACTGAAATTCGCCATGTTTCTGAAGCATTGCAAGACTTACAGAGCACATCAGAAGCGAATATTGAACAGCGGCAACAAATTGAAAAGGCGATATCTGAATTAAACAATCTGCGCGATAGATTGGTCCTTGGGTAGAGTTACGAACCTATGACTGATCCTGCTACAGACTTGAGGAGTCGGAGTTAAGCCACTATCCTGACAATCAACCAGGAGGAGTGGATGAGCAAAATTCGCAGGAGCTATGATGCTGAATTTAAACGGAACGCCGTAATGCTGCCGGACAAATTTTCCGTTGCGCTCCAAATTTGCCGCAGAGCGGGCCGTTATGCGTCTAGAAGTTCGGAAATCTTCAGAGGTAAAGAAAGTGCCTTTACTGCATGAAATTCAGGAATCAGTTGTTCAAGAAGGAGCCGATCTTGGTTCAATCCTTCTTAAGCTTAGGTTTCTCGCTTCTAGGCTTGGAAGCGATGTGCTTGAAGAGTGGGTAAAACATGAGTCCGAAGGCTATCCCAAGGACGTAGAAGTGCCACCCTATCGCATGGTTGGAGTTAGTTATAAAGGAACGTTTTCAGGGCCTTTTGGATCAAGAATTCAAAACGCACCTATTCCTACGCATCTTATCAAGCAACTTGCAGGGGATAGTTGGGTTAGAATTAAAATAAGAGAAAGCATTGCCGGAGTCGATGATCTGGTAAAAGGTAGTGCCGAAAGCGGCTCTCTGGGCATAGATGCTTCTAATTTAATCTTACTACTTCAAGGCAAATTCTATGTGAATTACGCTTGTAACTCTGTAAGCGGAACAATATCTAGAACTTCGTTAACTGAAATTCAACAAGCTGTTCGAGGGCGTATACTAGAATTAACTTTGGAGTTTGAAAAATCGATTCCCGCAGCTACGGAAGTCTCTTTTGGGGTATCTAAAGACACCGATACCAATTCGGAGAAAGTACAACAGATATCACAGCAGATAATTTATGGAAACGTAACTACAGCTGTGGCAGGAGGTCATGGTTCAAGCGTGTCAGTCAGCGTCAATGCGCGTGACGCATTATCATTTGTAAGGCATCTCGTAGAATCTGGAATTGCAGAAGAGGATGCGAAGTCTCTCGCAACGATACTTGAGAGTGAAGAGCCGGAAGGGGATCTAGAGCCATTTGGAGCAAGGGCAAAAGCCTGGATTGCATCTAATCTCAAGAAAGCGATGGATGGCACATGGAAGGCAGGCCTTTCAGTTGCAACAGCCGTCATTACAGAGGCAGCCAAGAAATACTACGGGCTATAGCCATGGCCCGCATAACAAGTGCATCAAGCCGACCAATTTTCCGCTGCCGCTCCAAATCGGCGGCTTATTCAAGGCGTTGTTGCCGGACGCTTCGCGCCGGCAACAAGCGGAGGTATCCGCGGGCCGTTAGAGCTCTTTAGGAAACAAAATGAAATTATTGTCTAATCTAACGAAACAAAATCATAGAAAGAGGATTGTAGAACTGATTTCTAAATCCGATCATATAGTGCTTTGTTCTGGATGGATGAAACGTGCTGGGTTGAAAAAAATACTACCAGCATTAGAGAATGCGAAACAAAAAAATAACGCAGTTATAACAATATACAGTAATAAAAAACATACTGATGAAGAATGCATTATCGCTCTGAATGATTTTAGACATATCGTAGTTGACGATATTTATTCTAAATATTTACATACTAAAATATACTATTTTCAAGCAGAAAATAACTTTAATGCCATCATTGGTTCTGCCAACATAACTCACGGTGGTTTAGTTTCAAATGATGAGCTATCAGTCGAGATTTCAGGACTTATAGGAAGTAAAGAGCATCAAGATATATCTAGTTACTTAGAACAACTGGAAAAGTATGCATAAAGCAATCCATAACAAGATAATCAATTGGACGCATAACGGTTGTCATCGTTTTTGCAAAAGAAAAAGCCGCAAAAACAACACCAACCTACACGCCAGTTATTAGGGCGTTAAATTTCAGGGCCAAACTATCGAGGATCAATGGACATATTAACTTTTTTATCTGAGATTATTCGGTCGGTGGCTTGGCCCGTGACTGTGGTTATTCTCGTTGTTGTTCTGCGAAAACCGGTTGTTGAGCTTATCCCCTTCCTCAGGCGCCTCAAATACAAAGAACTTGAGCTAGAGTTCTCGCAGCAGGTCTCGGAGTTAAAAGCTGAAGCTGAATCGATTTCTCGGACACATCCGGAAGGGCAAGGTCAAATTTCTCCGAGTTCTAATCGCATCCTTAATCTCGTTTCCTTTTCTACCCGCGCGTCCATCATGGAAGCGTGGCTGGAGGTGGAGTCTGCGGCTATCGCTGTGGCAAGTTCCTTCTGGAATCAGCCTCCGAGTGATGTGATGAAAAATTATCCAAAACTCGGTGAGTATCTCTTGCACCTCAAGGTTATCAATGAAAAACAGCTGGATATATTTAATACTCTGCGGAAACTTCGCAACAAGGCAGTACATGCCGAGGAGTTGGAGCTGAACGAGAAAGACGCAAGATCTTATGTCCAACTGGCATTAGACCTGGCTGAACATATCAGAAATGCACAATAAAATTTAACAAGCCGCGTAAGTCGGACGTCCCTGACGGCCCGCGGGTACCATTCGCTTATTGCTCGGCGTGAAGAGCCTCACAACAAGCGGATCGAGCGGATGTCCACAGGTCCAAGTAAACTTGAACCAGCGGCCACCGCTCATCTGCGGGCCGTTAAATCTTTATACCAGTTTCATCAATATGTCTTAGGTGAATTCTTTATGAAAATATGTGCAATTTCTCCTTTTGAGCTGGCATCAAAGCATGAAATTATCGCGTTTATAAAAAAAATTAATCATGATCTAGTAATTCTTCCTGGAAATTCATCTAATCATCCGACAATAAAAGAAATTCAAAAAAACATAAATTCTATAACCAAAGTTTTCGTAGAAATTGGCAACGGAAAGTTAGCTTCAACCCCTTGTTTAGTATCGAAGATGAACGTAATTAAAATGCCATCTCAGTTATTTGCACAGAATCCTACCTCTCATGATGTAGACAATCTAGTTTCTATCTGGTCAAAGAGAACTATAAAGGTAAATGGTAAGCAGATCTCATTTGCCATATGTGGGGAAATAGATGCTTTTCATAAAGATGGGTATGTAAAATACAATCAGAATTTACCTTTTGAAATACTAATAAATCCGACCCATACTATTCGAGGAAGGTGGAACCATCTTGGTCCTAAACTTTCAAATCTGTCCAAAGGCACTGTCGTAGTTCATGTAGCAAATAATGATAGAAACCATCATTGTCTTAGTACCAATGTTAGAATTTATGAAGATTCTCAATTGTGTCCTCAATATCAATCTGTGAACCTTTCTTGGGCCGAGTGTAAAATTTAACAAGTACATCCAGACGACCACCTTTGGCGGCGCCTGATGTAAGCGTTGTTGCCGGACGCTTCGCGCTGGCAACAACGGCCCGTGGATACCATCCGCTTGTTGCTCGGCGCAAAGAGCCTCACAACAAACGAATCGAGCGGATGTCCACAGGTCCAAGTAAACTTGCCCCCGCGGCCACCGCTCATCCGCGGGCTGTTATATGCACAAAATGATTAGCAGAGTGAGATGGATTATAAAACAGGCATTTTGATTCAAGAAGACCAAATAGACACCATCAAATCAAATGAAATCAATTTTAAATGGTGCTCTGCGAAACTAATGAAATGCGATCAGGTCAGTGAGCTCAGCTATCCTAGTAGTAATGGATACGAAATCATTCTATTCGCAAAAAACATGTATATTGTCGAGCAAACATTACGCTTGATTTTTGCATCCTATTATTTAATAAATTCTACTCCACATTTTGATTTGGATGAAAGACTCCCTTCAACAAAAACAGCGCTCGGGATAGATCATATCGACAATTCATGTTTTCCAATCCATGGTTTCGCGAGAGCACTGGAAATCGCGAGAAAAGCTTCGTTTTCTATAAAACAACAAACTGTAATCTATAAATATAAACTCGCCTGTACAATTCATGCAAATAATTCTTATCAGCTATCACCGGAAAATGAAATCGTAACTAAAAATGAATATTTCCTTGATGATTACATTCGCTACGCAAATAATATTGTAAATTTCTATTCAATATTGGAAGAATTAGAATTAGGAATCAACTTAAAGAAAGGCCAGCAGTCATTTAAAGACGGAAAATGGGATCAGAATGTTTTAGATGAGTTACGAACTCGACTCAAGATAAAAAACATTAACTATAATGAACCAATACTATGGCTGAGAAGATCAAAGCGAATGACATTGGAAGAAAAACGAAGAGTAAAAATTTTATACCAACCAGATTGGGCAAGAAATGAAAATCGTGACTCTTATATCGCTATTGAAGATGCCATAGATTTCCTGAGAGTAATCAGAAATAAGGTTGCTGCTCATAACATAAAAAAGGAAGCTCGCTCAATAACAGTTTATGATGTCGAAAATGCTAATAGGTTAGCAAAAAGAGTTATTCTAGAAAATTTGAAATTATGGAAATGAAAAAGAAAATGGTATATAACAAGCGCTTCAACCTGATAAATCCTTTGTCACGGTTTTTGAATGTCTTCGCCATCAAAAACGCGTGCCAAGCCCTTCGGGCCGGATTTGCAGGTTAAGCGGCCGTTGTTGCTCGGCGCAAGGAGGCGGCAGTGGATCAGTAGTCATCACTCAGGCACAGACCAGAACAGAAAATGCCCTTAAATATCGAATGAGAGCTGTTTCCCGAGCAAATCAAGTTAATATGGAATGGAAAGATTGCTCACAAGCCTTCCACAAAGAAATCGTGAATGTCTTGTCGAACATCATGTAGCGAAAGAGGAGTATATCAAATGGCCAAGGACGAGTTAGAGTTTTTTTTTGGAAAATGACTTGAGGAAAAAAATCACCGCAGGGATCAGGCCAAAAATCGCAGTGATTTACTCGACTTTCGGGGTTAAGCGTTAGCAATTAAATGCATGTTTTTATTGATAATAAACGGTTTTTCGCTGATAAAACTATCCAAATTTTCTTGAATCATTTCCAAAATTTTGTTGCGGATATTCGCGGGTACTGCTTTGATTTTATGAAGATTTTCTACGATTTCGCCGAGAATTCTGCTGAGTGCCTCAATTAAGGTACAGTCCACAGCTTCCTCGCAGAAGTGATGGAATAGGATACCCAGAGTTCTTGGATCGTCTGCCCGACGTTTTTCTATACTGAGAAAGATATATCTAGGCATTACAATGCTTGTGTGAGCGATGAGCGCATCAAAATCCCTGCTCTGGCATCCTTTTTCCAATTCAAGATGCTGTTTGGCCGTACGGAAGAAAACTTCAATATCCCAGCGCCGACCGTAGATACGCACAATTTCTTCATCCGGAAGATTTTTATCTGTACACAGTAATGCAAGCCAATCTTTTTTGCTCCGGTTGCGGACAAAAACCAATTTTGCCGTGCCTCCATCTTTCATCTGAACTTGAGCTTTGGCGAGAACTTTCGCTTTCCCCCGTCGTTTTCTGATTTTACGATAGATTTGAATCGCGTTGAGTTCTTGTCCCTCGAAGATATAATGAATTTTTGGGGTCCGTTTGACCATGCAGATGACATCTAAATGCTTGCGAGCTTTGGCAATCAAAGATGGCACTCCGAACCAGCTGTCCATAAGGACATATTTTGCATTGATTCCAGCACGTAATGCTCTTTCGATCATAGGGGTAATCAGACCTGTGGCCTTGGTCACAGCCTCTTGTCGTCTTCTGGCACCGCACGTTCGCTTATCCAGATTTTTAGCAGCTTCTTGGTATCGATTTTTTTTGTCGACGAGAGAAGGGCAAAATCAAGAGGTAGTAGTGTCGATCCGTTAGACTAGGCCATGGTGAGCATTCTGAAACCCTTCAGGTACCTCCCTGTTGTGTGATCAAAAACTTTGGCCAAAAGCTCAACACTTTTTGACCTGGGACGTGATATTGTTGAATCATCAAAGATAAGTACTGGATTACGTGCCTTACTCGTCAATTCATCAATCATTTCATGAGACTGAATCCCCAAGGCCAAAAGAAATCTTCTCCAGCTAAAACGACTTGAACGAAGAAAGTCATATATTGCATCTTTACTAATTTTACGTTCTGGATTGATTACAATAATTCGATAAATATTTTTTCCTACAAACGGAAGTATAAAAATGCTTTGGAGTATGGAGACGGCTGAATATCCTTTTGATTTTTTTATTTGAGAGTTTCGGGCAATACTTGCGATGCGAAATCTCTTGAAAAACGAGTCAATTCGGTGACTGCATTCATTCCTTACAACTTGCAAATCAATGGCTTTAATTGTAGGTTGCATCTGAGATCCTTGTTTTTTGTTTTCTATTGTGTGGAAACAACAGAAATACTAAATTACAAGGATCTCTTCAAGTAAAAAAATCAATCATTTCAGCGTTTTTGTTTTATTTTTCAAAGTAAAATAAACCCCGAAAGTCGAGTAATTTAAACTAATTTAGGGAGGTTATAGTGAATAATTATAAAATTGAAAATTATGTTGATAATAAATGTGTTTTTTTTGAAGTAAATGATCTTGATGAATCAATAAAGAATCAAATTGAGGAAATTTTACAGAATGAAAATTTAACTTTATTTAGGTTTGAAAACAATGGATTCTATGTAGACCTCGATAAAGATGGCGATTTCATCCCGAGCGCAATTAGTAAAAAAAATGAAGATGAACTAATTAAAATCATAAATAAGAAATATTTAAATGGTGAAGATCGTGAAAAAGTTTTATTCGGTTTCAATAATGCTGGTAATCTAAATATCGAGAAAGATTGGACCGATACTTTAGAGAAGAAAGGGGAAGATCTCTATCTGCAAGCATTTTATGAAGAGTATTATAGAATTTTACGTAGGGATGTAGAACCCGAAATAATTCAACGTGTACAAAAAATTTTGGACTGTGTACTGCCTCAAAAATAAAATGACCTCCGCTTCGGTGCTACGAAAGTCTCAAATTTTTAAGGCTCCGTAGCACCAATACCGGGATTTTCCTCCTGGCTTCACCGCCGCTGACGATCAGCTAATGTCCAAGTACTAAACATCTGATCCTGCAACAGTTTAGTGGATACCCAGTTAAGCCACTCGCTGTGTGACCTGACGGTTTTCGTATTCAAATGGCGACATCCACCCGTTTGCGGAGTGTCGTCGTCTGCGATTGTAATAGGCTTCAATGTATTGGAAAATGGCTAATTCGGCCTCTCTTTGGGTTGAAAATGTATGATGCCGGATGAATTGAGTTTTCAGGGTATGAAAGAATGATTCTGCGACCGCATTGTCCCAGCTGTTTCCTTTACGACTCATGCTTTGAATACAGCCATTTTGTTCAAGAATTTTTCGAAATTCTTTGCTGGCATACTGGATTCCACGGTCGCTATGAACAAGAAGGCCATCAGCGGCTGCTAAACCCTCCCATGCGTCAGAAAAAGAGCCGGCTCCGACCCCGGAGCATTTGCTCAAAGACCCCTACGTCCTCGAATTCCTCAATATACCCGAGGATTTCAGGTTGCGCGTGCAGACCTTCGAATCAGCCCTCATCGACAACCTCGTTGGATTGCGGGCACCGGCAGCGTTAGTGCTGATGACTGCAACATCCGCCCCGGCAATCATGGCCTGATCGAATTTTGGTTATTAGTGTGTGGACGAGCAGGATGAACAGAACAGTTCCTGCAATGATGTTGAGTATGCCATGCCCGTGTTCGGTTGTCTGAGCCAGCCAGGACAGAGGATCGAGGCCCAGGGAGCGGTAGAGCGCATCGGCTCCCAGTCCGAAGAGGATGGCAACGGTGATGATGCTTGCAAGATACAGGGCTGCGGACCGTTTGCCGAGAAGTTTGGCCACCATGGCAATGGAGGCCGCATTGGTTGCCGGACCTGCCAGGAGGAAAACCAGAGCCGCGCCCGGAGAAATGCCCTTGAGGGCAAGGGCGGCAACAATGGGCGTGGAAGCTGTGGCGCACACATAGAGCGGGGCCGCTACGACGACCATGACCAGCATGGGGAGCACTCCCATGCCCAGATAGGTGGTCACCAGATCGGGAGAAAGAAATACCGTGATCACTCCGGCAATGACAATGCCGATCATGAACGATCCTCCCACATCTCCCAGGACATCGTTGAAGGCAAATCGTTGGCCGTTGAGGAATCGCTTCCAGGCCGGGGGACGGATTTCTCCAAAGGGTTTGAGGGGTGGGGCCGGCGCAGGGGTCGTGTCCTTATCGAACAGGTTGATGCCGATGCCCGTTGCAACGGCCGTGACAAAGGCGGCCAGGGGACGAAGGATGGTCATGATGGGATCGAGCAGGGCGTAGGTGATCATGATGGAATCCACTCCGGTCTCCGGGGTGGAAATGAGAAAGGAGGCCGTGGCCCCCTTGCTTGCTCCCTGGCGTCTGAGACCGGCAGCTGCCGGGATGACCCCGCAGCTGCACAGGGGCAGGGGAATGCCGAACAGGGCCGCCTTGACCACGTTGGATGTGCGGTTTTTGCCCAGTTGTTCATGCACAATGGTGCTGGGAACAAAGGCCTTGAGCAATCCGGCCATGAAAAAACCAAACAGCATAAAAGGGGCTGATTCCAGAAAAACATCAAGGGCGGACAGGAAGACAGAAAAGAGGATGTTCATGGTGTTTCGGGGGAAAGGGTTGGGGAGCAATGGGTCCCGTGCTCAAGGGCCTGGACGAGGAGACTTTGAACATGTTCGTCATCCAGACGGTACATGACCATGCGTCCCTGTTTTTTGGAGGCAACAAGCCCCTGATGCCTGAGTATGCGAAGTTGGTGGGAAACCGCTGACACGGTCATGCCCATGACCGAAGATAGATCACACACGCAGAGTTCTCCATGCCGCAGGGCCAGGAGAATGCCCAGGCGAGTAGGGTCGCCTAGGGTGGCGAACAGGGAAGCGATCCGTCTGGTTTGTTCTGGGGTGGGCATGTTTTGTTGGGCGCGGGCAATGGAAGCGGGATGAAAACAGCGGGCTTGACAAACGGTGTCCATGAGAAACTCCTGATAGTTGAACATGTGAATATCTGTTCAAATATTCAGCCACGTTTCTCTTGTCAACAAGAAAGGCTTTTTTCTTGTTGGTGCGCCATCCCCTGGCCATGTAATGCAGATCAAAGGTTTGGGGGAGCGCCCTGGCCTGGGAGCATTACAGCCAGTGTTTTTTCTTGAAGTAGGCCAGCATGGCGACAGCTATTCCCCCCATGATCCCGAGAATGACATAATAGCCGTGTTTGAAGTGCAATTCCGGCATGCTTTCGAAATTCATGCCGTACACCCCTGCGAGAAAGGAAAGGGGAATGAACATGGTGGCAAACATGGTCAGAAATTTCATGGTTTCGGAAAGTTTGTTGTTCATGACCATGTTATAGCTGCTCAGGTGGTCGCTGAGCATTTCCCTGTATATGTCCACGGCGTCCATGGTCTGCTCGACCATGTCTGCGAGATCTCGCACAAAGGGTTGGGTTGCTGCGGACACAAGTTCGCTTTCTGTTCGAACCATCCTGAGAACGATTTCCTTGGCAGGATACACGGCCTTTCTGACGTAGGACACTTCTCGTCGATAGATATTGATCTCCTCCAGCAGTTCCGAGGAGGGGTCCTCCAGTATCTCTTCATCAAAGGCTTCGATGCGTTCCCCCAACACCTCCACTGCCTTGAGATAGTTTTCAAAAATGCAATCGAGCAGGGCATAGAGCAGATAGTCGGGACCTGAGTTGCGCAATCTTCCACCGGCATTCTGCAGCCGGGTGCGGACCGGATCAAAAATGTCCCCGGGTTTTTCCTGAAACGTGAGCAGACAGTTGTCCTGGAGGATCGCGCTGAATTGTTCAGACTGAATCATGGTGTGATCCCTGTCAAAAAACAGCATTTTCAACGTGACAAAGACAGATTCAGAAAATGCTTCGAATTTCGGTCGCTGTCCCGTGTTGACCACATCTTCGAGAACGAGACTGGGCAGGTTGAATAGTGAACCGAGTGTGGTCATCAATCCGGCGTCATGGAGGCCGTCGATATTCAGCCAGCAGCAGGGCTCTCCAGCCTGTGGAGGGGTCATGCCCTCCATGTCCGGGAAAAATGCGTCATGCAGGGTGGATGCGGAATAGTCGATTTTCCTGATGCGGGGCCTGTCGATTTTTTGTTGTCCGATAAAGACCGGAGAACCAGGGGTTCGCCCCAGTTGTTGATCCCGTTTTTTGAGAAATCTGGCCATGCCTCGCCTCCCGTTCGTATGAAAGTACAGACAGACTGCAGCTGTTTGTTGTTTTGGAGCATGCGGGGTACATAGCCTTTTTGTCGTGTAAAGAAAACCCGATATTTCTGAAATGCTTGCGTTGTTGAAGTTCGAAACTGGTGGGCCTCCCTGTTGGTCACAACAGTGCGGATCATGACCTTCCCCGGATCGCATGGCCATTGATCTTTAAGGCCGCGGACAGCCTGATCCCGCATATTCACGATCGCGTGGAGTCTTTGCCAGGCAAGCCGGTTTGCAAGGAACAAGAGGAGCTCGTGAGATCGTGGCCGTGTCCTGCAACAGGATCATAAGGCGGTTTGCCTGGGGCAGGGAGTGCACAGAACGGGTGGCCATGAGTCGGCAGATCCCCTTTGATGGGGATATCGGAGCAAACCGTACAGAGGATAGCGCATTCTGGCCGACAGCGTTCCTGGAACTTTTGTCAAAGCAAGGAAATTTAATGTGGCGAAGTGATTGTGAAAAAGGGTAAGCAGTTGTCGGGATCAGCCTTGAGAAACGGATCAGGCGGATGCCTTTGTGGAGTCTGATTTTTTCCGGAAGGGTCGAACCGACCAGGTTCCCGTTCAGGCTCGTGTCTTTGTCCCAGGTGCTTGTGGGGAGCGAACAGGACATGGCCCGGAGTGCATGACATGATTTGTGGTGGCGGTGGGGCGGTGACAGGCGCGTCAAGGCGTATTGAGCAACAGGTGCGTCTGCAATTGCTGATAGCTGTGCAGTTCGGCCTCCTGAAAAACAGCTCCGATAATGGTGCCTTCGGCGCGTGTTTCAAACCGGCGTGATGCGCACTTGATGATGATGGGTTCATCGGATTGATGGATCTTGAACAGAATCTCGAATTTGTTGTCGTCGTCGGGGCGTAGGCGGCACTTGCAATTTCTAGGGATGCGGATACGGATCCCCCCCAGGGACAGGTCCTGGATTTCGCCCGAGTGGTAGTAATAATTGGTTTTGCTTGTCCCGTGGATGATGATCGGTATCTTCTCTTTCTTTCTGGGATATTTTCTTTGGTCTTCCACTTGTTTCTGCTGGCTGGCAATGGTTTGTGACAAAATGGTTTCGATCAGGAATGACATGGTTTGTTTCCGGGTTTTGGCCATTTCCATAAGCGCATTTCGAGTCGCATCGCTTGTTCTGAAACATATTTTGGCTGTTTTTTTCATGGTCTGCGCTGTAGAAGGGCCTGATTCATGAGTTGAATGTTGGCTGGGGACAGGATGCATCCTAGTGCGTGACATGTTTCCTTTAGGAAAAAACATGCCATCTGGTAACAGCTCGGATTGCTTGCGTTTTTTTGTATCAAAATGCGGGCGTTCCGGTATTAGAAGACGAAAAAGAGTGTTTTTTCTTCATGTTGTCCGGTAAACAAGGAAGATGAGGGGCCAACGGGCAGGCGTGTGGCAACGGGCATGAATGCGGCCGACCGTCCTGTTTATGACGTCAGGCCGGATATCATGCTGTTTATGGGCCGATCATGTCCATTGGTGGAAAAGTGCTGGGCCTTGTATGGTTTTTGGGGCCAGTTGGAACATCTATTAACGCATGCAGGAGGCTCGGAGGCAAAGATGCGTATCCTTGCGGCCCAGACCGCCCTGAAGGACATGGCTACCCCCTATGAAGGTCATGACCTTCAGGGGTTGTGTTCTCGCGTGGACACGGGACAAGGCGAGGCCATCCATGTTTTTGGCGCCTGTTCCTCCACCCTTGATGTGGCCTGGGAATTGATCCAATCCGGCACGTTTGCGATCTGGGATTCTGTTGTGGCCTCGTCCCAATGGGCTGGACGCGGACAGACCCGCCGGAGATGGCTGTCTCCGGCAGGCAATCTGTATGCCGCCTGGAGATGGCCCGTTCCTCCACAAGCATGGAACACGCTGGTGCCCCTCATGGTCGGTTGGGGGATCAGGGATTTTTTCCACCGGCTCGGGATAGAGCTGCGTATCAAGTGGCCCAATGATCTGTTGCTGGAAGGGCGCAAGGTGGGCGGTATTCTTGTGGAGGAGCGCAAGGGGGCTCTTGTCGTGGGGGTGGGGCTCAACGTGACCTGGTCTCCCGATCCAGGGGAGATGCGGGCGGAAAGTTCCATAACCGCAGGAAACCTTTCCGGATTATTGTCCGATGCCAACAGCCTGGAGCTATGGGCACAGCTTGTGTCCCGGGTACGTTTCTGGTATGAAAAAACCCTTGCCTCGTGTACTCCTGCCGAATTCGTTTCGTTGCTCGAGCCGTGTCTGGCTTTCATGTATCATCATGTTCAGGTCGTAAGTGGGGATGGTCGTCATCTTGCCCGTGTGATCGGATTGCAGGAAGACGGCGGCCTTGTTCTTGATCGCCAGGGGCAAAGGGATATTCTCTATTCCGGCAGCATCCTTCCCCTTGACGAGGGGCAACCCTTGTAAGAATCAACCACCGAATCCGTCGCTACACCAACTAGGAACCGGAGTCGCCAGATCCATGACACAAACAACCTTTGAAAACGTTGCAGCCCAACTGAAGGGAAAAAAGATCCTTGTTGCCAATCGGGGAATCCCCGCGCGACGGATCGTCCGCTCCATCAAGGAGGTCTTCGGGGCCGTGCCCATCATGACCGCCACGGATGTGGACAAAACCGCTCCTTTTACCACCTGTGCGCAGGAATTGTTGCTTCTGGGCGAAAACCCCCGGGCCTATCTGGACGTGGATTTGATTATCGCCAAGGCCAAGGCCAGAAAGATCGTGGCCATCCATCCGGGTTGGGGCTTTGCCTCGGAAGACGACACCTTTCCCCAGAAATGCAAGCAGGCCGGGATCGTTTTTATCGGTCCCTCCAGCGAGGCCATGCGGCTTCTGGGAAACAAGGTCGAGGTGCGTCGTCTGGCCCAGAAGCTCGATATTCCGGTCGTTCCCGGTTCCGAAGGTGCCGTGAGCATTGTCGAGGCACGGGAGATGGCCCGGGAAATGGGTTTTCCCATCATGCTCAAGGCCGAAGGCGGAGGCGGCGGGCGGGGCATTTATGAAGTGTTTCGCGAGGATCAGCTCGAAGACGCCTTTACCAAGGCGTCTGCACTGGCCCAGGCCTCCTTTGGCAATCCCAGACTGTATATCGAGCGTCTTCTCACGTCCATCCGGCACATTGAGATTCAGGTCATTGCCGACAGTTACGGCAACGTGTTTGCCTTTGATGAACGGGACTGCACGATCCAGCGCAATCATCAAAAACTCATCGAGATCACGCCTTCGCCCTGGCCTGCCATGAACGAAGAGCTCCGGTCCAGACTCAAGGAATATGCCGTCAAACTGGTTCGGGAAGTCGGTTATCAATCCCTGGCCACGGTGGAATTTCTGGTGGACCAGGATCTCAATCCCTACCTCATTGAGGCCAACACCCGGCTGCAGGTGGAGCACGGCATTACCGAATGCCGCTATGGTATAGATCTGGTCGAGGAACAAATCGCAGTTGCTTTCGGGGCCAGGCTGCGTCTGAACGATCAGAATACCCGTCCTTCCAATACGGCCATGCAGGTACGGCTCAATTGCGAAGACCCCCAGAAGAATTTTGCTCCCAATGTCGGGACCATCACCCGGTATCTTTCGCCGGGTGGGCAGGGCGTCCGCGTTGATTCGTGTATTTCCGGCGGGTATGAATTTCCCTCCCAGTATGACTCGGCCGCATCTCTTCTGATCGCCTATGGCAAGACCTGGCCCAAGGTGCTCGGGGTCATGGCCCGGGCCTTGGGCGAGTACATCATCGGCGGGATCAAGACGACCATTCCCTTTCACGCCAAGATCATCCATCATCCTGATTTTATCCGTGGAGAATTTGACACCAATTTCGTGGCCAAGACCCCGGAGCTCATGAGCTATCAGGATGAAGAACCCGAGGCCCTGCGACTTTCCCGTCTGGTGGCCGAGATTTCCGCCAAGGGATACAACCCGTATGTGAAGCTTGGCGATTATCGGAACAAGGGAGATAAGTGCCTGGGTGCCTTCAAACCGGTGCTTCCCCGCATCGAGACCGAGTATCACTCCTCACCCTATCCCCGGGGAGATAGGGATGCGATTTTGGATTTTGTCCGTGATTCCGGGTATATTCATTTCACAGATACCACGACAAGGGATATCACCCAGTCCAATAGCGGGAACCGTTTCCGGCTGGCCGAAGACAGGATGGTCGGGCCTTACCTTGATAATTGCGGATTTTTTTCCCTTGAGAACGGGGGAGGTGCCCATTTCCACGTGGCCATGCTGGCCAACATGACCTATCCGTTTTCCGAAGCCGAGGAATGGAACGAGTTTGCCCCCAAAACCCTCAAGCAGATCCTCATCCGTTCCACCAACGTGCTTGGGTACAAACCCCAGCCCAGAAATCTCATGCGTTTGACCGGCGAGATGATCTGCGAACATTACGATGTGATCCGCTGTTTTGATTTCTTGAACCACATCGAGAACATGCGGCCTTTTGCCGAAGTGGTCCTCGGGTCATCCAGAAACATTTTCGAGCCGGCCATTTCCCTGTCCTGGGCCAAGGGGTTTGATGTCCCCCATTATCTCGGCGTTGTCGAAGAAATCCTTGCCATGACCGCTTCCGTCAGCGGCCTTTCACCGACCAAAGTTCAAAAGAAGATTATCCTGGGGCTCAAGGATATGGCCGGTGTCTGCCCTCCCCGGTTCATCCGCGAACTGGTGGCAGCCATCCGCAAGACCTGGCCGGACCTTGTGGTGCATTATCACCGTCACTACACGGATGGTCTGTTTGTTCCGGCTGTGGGCGCGGCAGCCCAGGCTGGTGCACACATCGTGGATACGGCCATCGGGGCTTCGGTGCGCTGGTACGGGCAGGGGGAAGTGCTGTCCACGGCCGCGTATCTTGAGGATGAACTCGGCCTGAAGACGAATCTGAACAAGGAAATGATTCGGACCTGCGGGTTCGTGCTCAAGCAGATCATGCCTTATTACGACAAGTACACGGCTCCCTATTTCCAGGGTATCGACTATGACGTGGTCAAACACGGCATGCCCGGGGGCGCCACCTCTTCCTCCCAGGAAGGGGCCATGAAACAGGGCTACATCCATCTTTTGCCCTATATGCTCAAGTTTCTCGAGGGAACACGACAGATCGTCCGGTATCACGATGTGACCCCAGGCTCCCAGATTACCTGGAATACCGCATTTTTGGCCGTGACGGGTGCCTTCAAAAACGGCGGGAAAAAAGCCGTGCGCAGGCTGCTCAATGTTCTTGATGCTGTGGTCAACACCCCCGAAGCGTCCCTGTCCGAGGAGATCAAACGCGAACGTCTCGGTATTTACAAGAACTGCAATGATGCCTTCAGAAATCTTCTTCTTGGCAAATTCGGACGGCTTCCCCTTGGGTTCCCTGACAGATGGGTCTATGAAAGTGCTTTTGGCCAGGATTTTGAGCAGGCCCTTGTGGAGCGCACGGAAAATTCGCCTCTGGCAACCCTGCCGGATCTGGACGTGGAGGCCGAACGCAAGGCTCTCGCCGAGCACCTTGAGCGCGATCCTTCAAACGAGGAGCTGGTCCTCTATCTGAACCATCCTGGCGATGCCCTGAACACCTTTGATTTTGTCCGGAAATTCGGGGATGCCAATCTGTTGCCCCTTGATGTCTGGTTCGAAGGGCTGGATACGGGCAGGGAGCTTTATTTCCGGGATTCCCAGGGCAAGCATCATCTTCTGACCATTCTGGCTGTTTCCGAACCCGATGCCCGGGGCAACAGTGTTGTCCGATACACCCTGGATTCCGAATTCTTTTCCCATCAGGTCAAGGTGGCCGAGGCCACGGGAGTGGATGAGGATGCCTTTGAAAGGGCGGACAAGGACAACCCGTACCATGTTGGTTCGCCCAGCAATGGGGACCTTTGGGTCATGCAGGTTCAGCCGGGAGACATTGTCAAACCTGGAGAGGAATTGTTCAATATCTCCATTATGAAACAGGAAAAAGCGGTTTTTTCCCGGGTTGAAGGGATGGTCAAGCGGGTTCTCAAGGTGGCTTCGTACCAGGAAGACCGGAAAATGGTGCCGGTCCATGAAGGCGAGCTTTTGGTGGAATTGATGCCCATTCCCCGACGATGCCCCACCTGCAAACATCCTGCTGTACGCGATGAGGACAAATTCTGTTCTTTTTGCGGTCAGAAACTCTGATCAGAACTGGCTGACAAAGGGCCGGAAGTGGGCATGCTTCCGGCCTTTGCACTTTTTGTGGAATTTTCCCGGGGTGCATGACATGGCCGTTTGCCCAAAGGGAAGGAAGATGGTCTGATTGTTTGAAAAAGTTGTCTTTATTTGAGTAGGTTGTCCTTAAATGATGTTTTCCTGTTCCCGGTTGGATTTTTATTTGCATCTCATTGTCAATCCAGCCTGGAGAGCACTTAAAGCCCCGTCCGATAAGAATTTGTTGACGGAAGCTGTGAAAAATGACTAATTTACAAGACCTTGTTACTGAATTGTGTGTTCGCTGATTACTATATGATTTCAATGCGTTAGAAGCGTTAAGCCCGAAGATTGTCACGACCCGTCAGGAGGAAAGAAAATGGCAAAGACTCAGGAAAAGATTTCCGAGAATGCACCGGCTCGGGAAAAGAATTCCGAGGTTCCCAAAAAGGCAACTCAAAAAGGGGCATCCAAAAGCGCCCTTGCGAAGATCAAGGAGCAATTTGTTCTCAATGGTCAGGATATCGTGACCATTGGCCCGGATGCTGAACTGCTTGTGGGCGGCAAGAATTACAATACAGCCATTATCAGTACCATCGAGAATATACGTGCTCCCCAGTTCAGGGCCATTTCCTCCAAGGCATTTCATGTTGTTCTCGACTCCACCAAGGTCAACGCCGCAGCGGTCAGGGCCATTGTGGACAAGGAATACGACAGCATTGACTGGACAGATCAGGAAATCAACAAGGATCCGGATTTTCTCCAGAATTTTGTTCGCAAGGTGGCCAAGAAACTCAAGGCCAAGAATCGCCATGAGGACGGGACCACTCGGTTGCGCACCTTTGTGAACAATGTGGTGGAAGGGTTTGCCACCTCTCCCGAGGGTATTGATCAACTTCGCAAACGATCGGTTCTGGTTCAGGTGGCCATTTTGTCGGTGGATCTTCCCCAGGAAGTGGATGAGGCGGTTCGGTCGGCCTATCGGGACATCTGCAAAGAGGCCGGGCTCGAAAGCGTGCCCGTTGCCGTGCGTTCTTCCGCAGCAGGAGAGGATAGCCGGAACAAGGCCTTTGCCGGTCTTCAGGACACCTATCTGAATATTGTCGGCGAAGCCCATGTGGCCGAGGCATACCACTGGGACTGTGCTTCAGCCTACAACCTGCGCAGCATGACCTATCGTCGCGAATCCATTCTGGACGCCGTGGCCAAGGCTGAACAGACAGGTGATGAGTCCATTGCCATCCAGGCCAAGCAGGAATGGTCCATCGAGAACACTTCCCTGTCCGTATGCATCATGCGTATGATCAATCCGGTCATTTCCGGCACGGCCTTTAGCGCGGACACCTCCACCGGGTGCAGGGGCACTGATCGCAAGGATCTTGTTTCCATTGACGCCAGTTACGGACTTGGAGAGGCTGTTGTCAGCGGCATGGTCACGCCTGACAAATTTTATGTGTTTCAGCGGGATGACGGGCAGGAAGTGGTCATCCGGTTCATGGGGTGCAAGGACAAGAAGATCGTGTACGACGATTCCGGCATCGGAACCAAGGTGGTCGAGGTTCCCGAGGAAACCGCCTGTCGGTGGTCCCTGTCCCTGGCCCAGGCCGAAATGGTGGCCAAGGGGGTGCGCAGCATCAGCCAGGCCTATGGCGGCATGATCATGGACTCGGAATTCTGCATCGACAAATGGGATCGTCTCTGGTTTGTCCAGGCCCGTCCTGAAACCAGATGGAACGCCGAACTTGAAAAGCATCCTTCCAAGATTTTCATGCGTCGCATGGAGGTTAAGCCCGAGGCCCTCAAAACGGCGGAAGTCGTATTGCAGGGGAACGGGGCCTCCCGCGGTGCGGGTCAGGGAACCGTGCGTTTTTTGCGTTCGGCCCTGGAACTGAACAAGGTCAACAAGGGTGATATCCTGGCTGCCGAACGGACCGATCCGGATATGGTTCCGGGGATGCGCATTGCCTCCGGGATCATGGCCGATGCTGGTGGCGACACCAGTCACGCGGCCATTACCTCGCGTGAATTGGGTATCCCGGCCGTCATCGGCATCAAGCGCTTGGAGATTCTGCGGACTCTTGATGGACAGGAGGTCACGGTCGACGGGTCCAGAGGATGCATTTATCGGGGTCTGGTTCCCATGGAGGAAGTCGGTGGAATCATTGATGTGGCCGAACTTCCCGAAACCAAGACCAAAATCGGACTCATCCTGGCCGATGTGGGGCAGTCTCTTTTCCTGTCCCGGTTGCGCAATGTTCCGGACTTCGAGGTCGGTCTGCTCCGGGCCGAATTCATGCTCGGCAACATAGGGGTGCACCCCTTGGCTCTGGAGGCCTATGACAATGGAACCCTTGATGCCATTGTGGAACAGAAACTCTCTGAAATCGACCAGGACCTGACCAAGGTGCTCAAGGAGCAGCTTGATGCCGGAGTCGTTTCCATTGATTTCAAGCTCAGAAAGTACGTGGGCATTGTCACCGGTTTGGCCCAGGAGATGGAAGAACTGTCCAATGCTTCAGGCCTCAAGGGGACGGATGAGGTGCTGGCCATCCACCGCCAGATTCGGGAGCTGGACAAGAAGATGGATGACCATCTGGAAATGGCTACCCAGCGTCTGGATATTCTCAAGACGTCCAAGGATCTTCGCGAGCATGTCAAGGCCATCATGGGCTTTCTTGATCCCAAGGACCTCGGGTTTGTGGATCCTGATGAAGAGCGCAGATCCCGGGAGATTAATGAACGGATTACTTCCATTGTGGAGCGGATTCAGGATGATCCCTATGTGGTCGATCTTTTGAACCGGATCAGGGCGCTGCGAGAGGATGTGGCCCGCAAGGTCGGGTTGCAGCGCGAAATGAATATGCTTGAAACCCTGTCCGATCGGATCCGAAAGGTGCTGGTTGCCAGGGGATACAGAACGGGTAAGGAACTTTATGTGCAGACCCTGGCCCAGGGGTTGGGGCTGTTTGCCATGGCCTTTTACGGCAAGAGCATCATCTACCGGACCACTGACTACAAGACCAATGAGTACCGGAATCTTCTGGGCGGCATCCTTTTCGAGTTCCAGGAAGACAACCCCATGCTCGGCTTCCGTGGGGTTTCTCGGAACATCCATGACTGGGAGCTCGAGGCCTTCAAGCTGGCAAGGGGCGCTTTTGGCGGGCGCAATCTGCACATCATGCTTCCCTTTGTCCGGACCATTGAGGAAGCCAGAAGTCTCAAGAATTATCTGGCCCAGGTGCATAATTTGCGGTCGGGAGAGGATGACCTCAAGGTCATTCAGATGTCCGAAATTCCGAGCAATGCCATTCTGGCCAAGGAATTCATCAAGGAATTCGATGGATTTTCCATCGGTTCCAATGACATGACACAGCTTGTACTCGGAACGGACCGTGACAATTCCAGGCTCCAGCACATCTATGACGAAGAGGATCCCGCGGTTGTCTGGGCAATACTGACAACCATCTTTACGGGGCAGAAGTACGGGAAAAAGGTCGGCTTTTGCGGGCAGGGCGTTTCCAACAGCAAGATCATACGTGGTCTTGTGTGTGTGGCCGGCATTGTTTCGGCTTCCGTGGTTCCGGATACCTATGACCAGACCAAGCGCGATGTGGCCGCCATTGAACAGGAAAACATCTCTGTTGCAGAGCTGGGTTCGTGGATCAAGAAACAGCACCTTGAACGGGTGCGCGGCTTGCTCCAAAAGGAAGGGTACGGCCATATCCTGAAAAAATACGTTACTCCCGAGGACCTGACCGAGTGGTTTGACGGGGAAAATGCCCGTCTCATGAACCAGCTGCGGGATAACCTTGGATCCTCCCAGGAAAACTTTTACCGGCAGGAGCTCGAAAGCTTCAGGGCCGTGTTCCATAAACCCATTATCTATGCTGCCTGGGACTGGAACCAGACCGTTGAGGATGCTTTGCATCAGGGTGGATTTGCCACCTTTGAGGAACAGCGTCTGGCCATGGAAGAGCAGCGAAAAAAGGTCTGGTAACGACCTGAAACCAAGTAATGACATCATGATGCAATAACAAAAAAACGGTCTCTGCTGGGGCCGTTTTTTTTGTTGTGCCAACAGGCTCGTAGGGCGATCATCCCTTCAGGGTACAGGCTGTATGGATCAAAAAGAACTCATTCAAAAACGCATTTCGGTGTATTATTGGCAGGATGATATCAATTGTGCGGCAGCCTCCCTCAAGGTTCTGGGAGAGATTTGTAATGTGACGATTTGCGATCAGGTCATTGATGCGGCCACGGGGATGCACGGGGCCGGGGAATATGGCGCCCAGTGCGGGCTGGTTGAAGGACCGCTCATGTTTCTTGGGATATGGGGGAGAAACAGAAGACATGCGGATCGCGAGATTGCCGGGTGGTGTCATGCCTTTGCCCGTCAGTTCGAGGAGCGCTTCCATTCCCTCCTGTGCCGGGAATTGCGACCCAGGGGATTTGGCCCCCATAATCCGGGCCATCCCTGCGAATGTTTGACCTGCAACGCCATTGCATTGGCCGTTGAGTTTGTCGCGGCCCTTGATGGCCGCAAATACCACGTATCATGACCGGACAAACATGGCATGTATACATGCTTCGGTGCAGGGACAACTCCCTGTACACGGGCGTGGCCCTTGATGTTCTCAAGCGGTTTGAGGAACATTGTACCGGCAAGGGGGCCAGATGCACCAGGGCCAAGGGGGTGCGTGAACTGGCCTATGCCGTGGCCCTGTTCTCCAAATCCCAGGCCTATGCCGTGGAATACAGGATAAAGCGGCTGGCCAAGTCATCCAAGGAGCAGATCGTCAGGGAACAATGGAATGCCCGGGAGCTGCTCGAGTACCTGAACCTCTCCTCAACAAGATGAGGAGCAAGGCAGCAACAGGAAAAGGTTGCTTCCCAGAGGACTCAAGGGATCGTGGTGGCGTTGATTTGTACCAAAAAAAGGACCGGAGTGGGTAACTCCGGTCCTTTGCGTTTTTGAAGTGTTTTGTTTGTCTATCCGCAGGTGGTGTACCCGCATGCCTTGCAGATCTTGCAGCCCCCTTCGGGTACATAGGCATTTTTGCCACATTCCGGGCAGGGATCGCCAAGGCCCTTGGAGACAATGGTCTGGTCATCCATGTCCAGGGATACATAGTGGCGCAGTATGCGGGCGATGATGGCGGCCGCGTCGATAATATTGTAGCTTGAGCGGTCCAGCTGGGTGATGATCCGATTGATGGGCATACCCACGCGAAGGAGCAGGCTGGCCAACCGGGTAATGGTTTCCCACAGGGAGTATTTTTCCTGGAAAACCTGTTCATTGTAGATCCCGTTGATATCACCGGCTTCCTTGGGGAGCTTGACGAAAATTTCAATGGGTTTGCCTGATTCGTCCAGGGAGACAATGATGTACATCTTGGATCCCTTCCACATAACCCGGTGGCGTTCGGCCATTTCAATATCCTTGAGTTCCCGTTCCACCAGGGTGGGATTTTGACCGAGCATGGTGGGCTCGGCATCCTTCTTGTCTTCCTTCTTGCCCAGCACTCCTTTTTTACAGCCGTTTCTGAAGATGGTTACCCCTTTGAGTCCATGTTTCCAGGCTTGGAGATAAATCTGGAAGATGACTTCCTTGGGGGTTTCTTCGGGAAGGTTGATGGTCGAGGAGATGGAGCTGTCCGTGAATTTCTGGATGGCGGCCTGCATGCGGATGCGGTCCATGTAGTCGAGCTCGTCGGCCTGGACATAGTTGAGTTTTTCCTTGAGCTCCTGAGCTGTGTACCTGCCGAACAGCTCTTCCTGGTTGGTTTCAACCATCCATTTGAGCGGTGGCATGTGCGTGAATTCGAAAACCTTGCCCGCTTCAAGCCGTGTTTCCCGCGTGTAGCTGAAGAGGAAAACCGGTTCAATGCCCGAGGTGCAATTATCAGACATGATGGAAATGGATCCTGACGGGCCCACCGTGTTGAATGCCGTGTGTCGGAGGCCATGGGCAAGGATGCGTTTTTGCAATTGCGGAGGAAGTTGCAGGTTGGTGATATACGGGCATTCCAGAAAGCGTTTCCGGGCGGCCTTGTCCTTGAGGGCGGGGACGCATCCCAGTTGCTGGGCGATGTCGGCACTCACCTCGATTTCGGAGATGGCCTTGAGCCTGAGGATGTCCTCTATGAAGCTGATGGATTCTTTGCTGCCGTAGCGCATATTCAGCATGGCCAGCATGTCACCAAGCCCGGTAAATTCAATGCCGATGCGTTTGCCGTACCGGTCGGCTTCGCGGTGCTCTTCAAGGGGATGTTTGTCCTGATTCAGATCGGACATGGTGTCCATGAAGGCTACTGTCAGAGCAATGTCGTTTTTGAAACGTTCCGTGTCGAACCGGGCTTCCTTGGTGAAGGGATTGTTTACGTATTGATGCAGCACCATGGCGCCGAGCAGACAATTGTTCCAGTAGCCCAGGCTCTGTTCCCCGCAGGGGTTGGTGGACATGGGCTTGAGGCGTTGAGGATCAATATATGTGCCGGGCGTCATGCGCTGGGTGGTATCAAGATACAGGATGCCGGGGTCGCCTGACTGCCAGGCGGACGCACTGATTTCCTCAAGAAGTTCGCGGGCCTTGATGGTTGAGTAGGGTTTGAGGGGGAGGCCAAGGTCTTGCCAACGGCTGTAATCACCATCCCACAACGTGTTATAGACGGATCGAACAGGATCGAAAATTTCCGATGATTTTTTGCGACGTCGGGACACGGAAAAAATCAGTTGGCCCTGGGGAAGGGCTGCAAGGTCCTCGCCCGAGGGAAGATCCGGTTGGACAGAGAGGGTATGATTTCTGGCCTGAACCGCAGTAACTTTGTAGACGATTTCGGCTTCGATCCGGTCATCCACCTGGGGATCAAGGGCCGCAAACACCTCGGGGTGAAGCTGCAGGGTGGATGCATCCACGACCGTTGCCGAGATGCGGGTACGTTCCGGAAACACAAAGGTCCAGTCGAGATCCTCTTCCACGGCGTGCATGAATGCGTCGGTAACCTTGAGGCTGATATTGGCACCAAACACATCCTGGGTCTTGCCCGTGAGGGAGTCGACACCGAAAATTTCCTCGGGTTTGCTTTTGCTCCAGATGAAGCGGCGGGTGTCGGGATGCCGGATGTCCAGAGAGATCATCAATGCGCCCCGTCTGCCGTTTTGGCCAATGGTATTGGTCAGTTCACTGAAAAGGGGCATGAAGCTGACCGCGCCCGAAGAGCTGACCGCTGCGTTGTTCACGGGGTCGCCAGCCGGACGAAGAATGGTGATGTCGATCCCGCTTCCTCCACGGTAGGAATAGGTCCGGGCCAGTTTCTTCTGGGCTTCGAAAATGCCTTCCAGGGAATCGGATTCGATTTTGGCCAGATAGCAGTTACTCAGGGAACATTTGCTGTGTTCATTGCCCAGACCGCTTAAAATGGAACCGGCCGGAATGAACCGGCCTGCTTGGATCATTTCGCAGACCTGCTGGTTTTTTTCCTTGTCGAACCGGGAATATTTCAGGAACTCCCGGCACAATCGGTTTCTGACGTCCGTAAAGGAATGTTCCTGCAACCGGCCCTTGCGATCGCGGATCTGATATTTTTTGGAGCTGACTGATTCCTGGAACCGGATGTGTTCCTCAAGAGCCATTTTGGCAGATTCGCGGGTGATAAGAGGTTGTTGCGGCTTGCTTGTTTTGTGAGATGGGTGATCAGTCATGCTTGTATTCCAGGCTGAGGTTACGTGAGAAATTGTATGACAAAACCACGGCGAAGCTGAGAGCAGGGGACCGCATCGGGTCGCCACCACCGCAGCGTATGGCCTTGTTGCTCGTAGAACAAAAAGAAAAGTAATGCATACACGCAAACGCCTGTTGAAACAAGGGGCAAGATGTGTGCATTTCCACGTTGTTTATGAATGAAAAGCTGGCGGGATGGAGATTGTGTCTTGGAAAAGGAAATGTGAATATGGGCTTCAATGACAGGATCGTGATAGGGAAGTCCGGCTTCATGGGAAAAACGTGTGAAAAAAGTGTTTGACAAAGTCCGGGTCCGCACATAGAAAGCGCATCTCTTGACGCGCTGGCGGGGTAAAGCCCCGGGCCATGTGCGGTCAAGGACTTGAAATAACGGGATATAATGTATTCATTTCCGACCATGATGGTTCATGTCATGCTTGCTGTTTTCCGGGGCGTTCGGAAGAAACTCCCGCAAGAGGCATAAAGATGTTGACAGCCATTCGGGGCTTGGATAGATACTCCCACCTGCCGCGTTGACCATGACGCGGCTGTTTTTTGACTGGCAGTATGATGATCTTTGAGGTATAAAGACGGTTTGCAGGTTCGTTGTCAGGCTGGAGCGGATTGAACGGATTTTGTTCAAATCAATCCAAAAAGTCATTGACAGTGAATGGGGTGTCGGGTAGATACTCTCTCCTCGTCGCGACCGGAGTCATGGGGGCGGCGAAGAACATTGCAGATACGATCTTTGAGGAAAAAACTTGTTGACAACCGGAC
>NZ_BDFE01000009.1 GCF_001748225.1 Desulfoplanes formicivorans | reverse complement strand
GGAAATAGTACGGATTTACGGTCGGCGTTGGGACATTGAAGTTTTTTTCCGTACGGCTAAACAACACCTTGAACTGGAAAGAGGATGCCAAGGCAGGGATTTTGATGCCCTCATCGCCCATACAAGCATCGTAATGGCCAGATATATCTTTCTCAGTATAGAAAAGCGGCGGACAGATGACCCAAGAACTCTGGGCATCTTGTTCCATCATTTCTGCGAAGAAGCTGCAGACTGCACCCTGATCGATGCACTCGGCAGAATCCTCGGCACAATCGTAGAAAATCTTCATAAAATCAAACTAGTACCGGCAAATATCCTCAACAAAATTTTGGAGACAGTTCAAACTAATATGGATAATTTCGCCGGTAAAAATTCATTTATTGTCAATAAAAACATTCAATTAGTTGTCAGTGATTAACTCCGAAAGTCGAGTTAATCATAGCTCTTTACCGCAAAAAAGATCTTGATAACATGCCAAATTCTGAGTTATCAGGTTGAAATTACCTACATTCAATCTTAATTTTGTCAACGGCAAGGTTTCCTGGGGTTATCAGGAAAACATATAATAATGTTAAATATTAAATCAAACCGAATTTTAAAGGGATATAATGAATGAGGAAGTCAATAAAAATGATAGAGAAAATGAGGTTGTTCCATTTTTTAAATCTGATAAAAATCAAATAATATTTGAATTTTCATTTCTAATAATAACTTTTTGGCTAGCCATCCTTTTAACAATTCTCATTCACTTCAAGATATGGATATTTGGCGTTGACCACCATTCAAAGGTTTTGTTGTTTGCTGGGTTAGGAGGTTTTTTAGGTGGTTGGACTTTCGATGCAAAGTGGTTCTACAGGGTAACCGCCAAGGGAAAAGACAATCAATATAAATTTTATTGGGAAAGGCATAAATTCTATTGGAGAATATTTATACCGTTTCTAAGTGCGATCGTCGCATTTGCAATTTTCATTTTGGCCTCGACGAATGTTTTACCAATAAATATTGGTAAAGGCGAATCTGGCAGAGTTTCTTTCGGTCTTTGCTTTATATTTGGTCACTTTTCTGATATTGTAATGACACAATTGGCAAAATGGGTAGAATCAACAGTTCCTGTCAAAGATTCAAGTAAATAATGCATTGTTCAATATGTAATGAGTTACTTGGTGTATGTGACCCTTCCCAACATGGTCTCTATGCAGAAATTGTTGCCAATCAAGGTACAATTTTATTTTCAACAGATAATTTTTCCATAATCCCAAGTATTGGAGCAATAAACAAATCACATGTATTGATTGTCCCAAATCGACATCTCTTGTCAATTGCAAGTACAAATCTAGAGTATCACGAAGAGTTAGTTTACATAAAAAAAATACTTCAAAGATATAATATAGAACGTTGTGGCCAATCTTTGCTGTTCTTTGAACATGGCACCGGATCAGAAAGCAACAATGCTGGTGCCTGCGTTGAGCATGCTCATTTACATGGTATTTTTGATATTGAAAACTTCCACCGGGTTATTCTTGAAGAAATTGAGATGATATATTTGTCAAGCAGTAGTGAAATTTACAGCTTAGCTGATTTTGACAATGGTTATTTGTACTACGAAGATTCTTCTGCGAATTGTTGGCTAGCAAACAACCCTGATGCTCCTTCTCAATATTTTCGTTATTTATATTCTAAACTAAGCAATGTTGATTTGGAATGGAATTGGAAAAAAAATGCTAATATTCAGTCAGTTAATGAAGTAATAAATTATTACAATGATATAAAAAGTATTATATAACAAACGAGTAGACACGGACTTGATGAAGCTCACCGGTATCCCCTACCCGTTGTTGTCGGACGCTTCACGCCGGCAACAACGGGTAGGGGATACCATTACAAAACACCTAGAAGGGGAAAGATTTGGGTAGAAAAAGAATATCCTGTAGTGAGGTGGACCAGAAACATTGGGTAATTGGAAGCTACCATTAAGATCAGCCTGCTCAATTTGAGATTTGCCCATGCCACCCTGTGACGACTTATGAATATATAGTATCCTTTACATTGCTTCGTTGTATGCGAGTGCAAGCACACGCATCAACTCCGTATTGCAGGCAGTCCACTCAGCCGCATTATCCCATCTTACCGAGATCCTCCACAAATCCATCCACAGCCTTTTCCGGGGTTGCCCAGGAGGTCACCAGGCGGACAACAGCCTGATCCGGTCCGGCCTTTTCCCAGGTATGGAATGCATATTTCGTGTTCAGCTGCCGGATCAGCTCATTGGGAAAAACGGGAAAAACCTGATTGGTCTGGGGAGGGGTTGCAAAGGAAAACCCCAGGTCTTCAATGCCCCGGGCCATCCGGGCGGCCATGGTGTTGGCGTGCTCGGCAAGTCTGTAAAACAGACCGTCCGTAAAAAGCCCTGCGAACTGGGAGCCCAGGACCCTTCCCTTGGCCAGCATGCCGCCACGCTGCTTGATGTGATATCTGAAATGGGACTGAAGCTCCCGGTTGCTGATGACAATGGCCTCGCCGAGCAGGGCACCGTTTTTTGTCCCCCCAATATATAAAACATCCGTGAGTCGGGCGATATCGGCCATGGTCACATCCGAATGGGTACTCGTCAAAGCGCATCCCAGCCTGGCCCCGTCCAGATGGAGATACAATCCCAGTTCCCGGCACACGGCAGCGATTTCCTCCAGTTCATCCAGGGTATACACCGTGCCCAATTCCGTGGAATCGGAGATGTACACGGCAGCAGGATGCACCATGTGCTCGTCCCCATGCTCTTCCACCACGGCGCGGATGCTTTCGACCCGGATCTTGCCCTCCAGGGCGGGCACGCCGTGAACCTTGTGCCCTGTTGACTCGATGGCCCCGGTCTCATGGACATTGATGTGCCCGGAATCCGCGGCAATGACCGACTCGTAAGGTTTGAGCATGGAAGCCAGAACAATGAGGTTGGCCTGGGTTCCGCCTGACACGAAATGGACCTCGGCTGCGGGGTTGCCTGTTTCAGCAAGAATCAGTTCCCGGGCCTTCTGGCACAGGGTATCTTCTCCGTACCCCATTTCCTGCTGCTCATTGGTGGTTGCCAGAATCTTCAGAAGATCGGGATGGGCCCCTTCGGAATAGTCGTTGAGAAAGCTGTACACATACATGATTCACGAATCTCCAAATCTATTAAAATCTATTATTGTTCACTGCCTTGTCGGCACAGGGCCACCATGTCCGATACCCAGGCCTCCTTGGCCCGCTGCAGGGTGGGCAGGGGATGAAAATACTTGTCCACAGTGCCTTGCTTGAGCAGGCCGAGCACCCTGCGCCCGGCAATCTGCTGCATGCAGCGCCCAATAAGGGGATCAAGCTCGGAACTCACTCCCCAGGCACAGATCACCGGAACCCTTTCCTGGGGGCCGAGACGACGGGCCAGTTCCTTTTTTCTTTCTCCGGAAAACACACAATGAATTTCGCTTTGTTCCTCGGCCTCAAGAACCGTAAAGCGTTCCACGAATTTTCCGCTTTTGGGATCCCGAAGATCAGAAAGGTTCACAACCCGCACATGCTGCCATGAAAGATAGTGCATGAGTCGCATCACCTGGTACTGGGTGATGTCCGGGTGCGTGGGGACAAGGGACGCATGCATGATGTCGTGGGGTCGGCTGGCAGGGATCACCGTATCAACCTTCACAAGAGGCCGGGATGACCCGGGATTCATCATGATGCACACAGCATCGGGACATGTCTCGCTCAATCCGGACACATCCTGCGGGACATCCCTCTTGGCCACGATTTCAAGAACGCTGCGGCAGTCCACAGTCCGTCCCGAGGAAAAAGCAAGGGAATAAAAATGGCCGAGCACGTTGTATCTGCTCTTGAGTTGGCTTGCCGGAATAAAGGGAACCAACAAATCCTCCTTGGGGTATGAACATGCACATCAGAAGACGACATCATCAACAAACAAAACTTTCCCCATGAACCTTTGGCTCATGGGGAAAGGGCCGCCTTTTCCAACCGGGTTTGTGGATATGCGGGGAATGAGAGTGCGCCCCCGGCATCTGTGATTCAGGGAGATGCACCCTTGGGATCAGGATGTTTGCCCAAAGGAAATCAGCCCCGGGACCATTCCTGCCTGCTACCTCCAGCCTCATGGATTCCGAGCTCTAAGGGGTCTCCATCTCGTTGAGCAACCCGAGAAAATGCCCCACCATGGCCAGCTCCTGGTCAAAACCTCCCTGATCCGTCAATTCCTGCCAGACATATTCCAGAAGGGACCGGGCCATGTCGATCTGGTTCTCTCTCACGAGACTTTTGAACACGTACCCATAGACGGCAGCCTGCGATTTCGTGTCCAATTCAAAAAAATGTTGAGCGGTCTCATCCCAGCGATGCTGATCCGCCAGCCAGCGGACGCCCAAACGTTGCCTGGCTGCCTCATCGGAACCGTTTCTGAATTCCAGGGCAAAAGGCAGGACAGCATCTATATCCTCCTTGAGATCCAGGGGCGGTTTGGGAGAGCAGTAAAAACAGGGCTCAAGCATGCCCGGGGTCATGCGTCCATGAATATGGGCCTCCTCTTGGGAGGCATTATTCTGAACCATGCGATGCAGCGGTGTGCCCTGATAGATGCGTGCCCCAATGGTGTACTCATACCGCCGCCAGGAAGTGGGTGGCCGGTCAAGCATGAGGGACAAGGTCTCATCCAGGGTTTTCCGGGTTTCCCCGGGCAGCCCGAAAATGAGATCCACGGTATGATCAAGCCCCAGCTTTTCGCATATGTCCAGAGTGCGCAGGATATCCTCCTGCCTGTAGGACATGCCGTTTTGGGCAAGGACCGGGTCTGCAAAGCTGTCACAGGTGAAAATCAGGGAAAAATCAGCTTGCTGCAGCAACCGGGCAAACTCCGGGGTAAAGGGACGGGGCAAGAATTGCGAGGCAAACCGGAACCGTTCATGCAGCCCGGCCTGCACCAGCCCCTCCACCAGAGCGGTGGCATAGGTGAGATCGGGAATGTTGAATTCCGTGTCCACGAAAAAGATCTTGCGCACATCCGTATATGTTGAGGCATACTGCTCAAGCTCTTCAATAACCTCGGCAACGGGTCGATGAACGATCCTGCGCCCCTCAAGCATGGGCTCCACGCAAAAGGAGCACCCCTGGTTGCAGCCCCGTTTGAGCTGAACCGGCAGGGCCACATGTTCCAGGGCATAGCGAAAGCTTGGTTCCCGGTGCCAGGACAAGGGTTTGTCAAAGGTATACAAAAGACGCGGATTGCTTCCACCGCCCTGTTCGCGCCAGACAAGACCGGGGATGGTTTTCACCTTGTTTTTGTCGGGCCAGCAACGCAGAAATTCCGCAAAGGCCAGCTCTCCTTCACCGCGGATGCCAAAGTCCAGGCCCAGCTCTTCCAGCATGGCCTCGGGAGAAATGGTGAATCCCCCCCCTCCGGCCACAAGGGGCACGTCAGGCAGTTCACTTTTGAGCCAGGAACAGATGGTCTTGATCTCGGGGAGAAAATACCTGGTGGAAAATCCAGGGCCATGAAAATTGCCATAGGCTTCACAGGCCATGGTGGTATCAATGTTACGAATGCCCAGACCGATGCAATGGGGCCGGAAACGGCTGATGGTGGCGGCCAGGTTTTGGGCCACAGAGGGACCTGGAAGAAAGGGGTAATCCAGTTGAACCTCGTAACCATGAGAGCGCAGGCTTGCAGCGATTCTGTCCAGGCCCAGAGGATAGACCTGGTTCACCAGATACTGGGGGTCAGTATAAAGGAGAAGAATATTTCTCATCAGGTATCCCGCCGTGCTGTTGAAAATCCCGGGATCCACTGGGCCAGGGTGTTGCTGTAGAACATGCACAGGACACGAGCTTTCCCACCCATGGCGGATATGATTTCGGCCAGAAATTCAGCTGAATCATATCCTTTGCGAAAATGCGGACTCGGCCCATCCTGGACAACATACCCGTCCTCAAAGGTGCCGACAATGCGATGTCTGTTCAGGACCGGCCATTTTCCTTGAACACAGAGATAGGCCCTGCCGCAGGGGGCAGTGCATGTGGCAATATCCGTATACACAAGCTTTCGTTCCACAGGGGGAAGGACATTCAGAACATAGTTGCACACCACCACGTCATAAATCTTCCCGAGCACTGAACGGTCGGGAAAAAAATTGGGATCATAGTCGGTTACCGACACGGCCCCGGCATTGAGCATTGTTTTGCCGGCAAACCGGTCCAATCCCGTACCTAGGTGCAAAACCCGCTTTCCGGCGACCAGTCCGTTTTTGCAGATCCAGACCACGGGCCGGGAAGGATGTTTGGTATGGTCCAGGGCCGTGGTCCGGGACAGGGTACGTGAAGGATCAAGATTTCCTGATTCCAGGGCCTTGACGTCCTCCTGGAGCACCCGTTCTATTTCCTGCAGGGGAACCGACCAACCCGTTTGCGGAGAAAAGACATAATTCCGGGCCTTGGAAGCTTGAACCGTCCATGATCCGTTCTCCTGCCGTTGTATGATCCACCCGACCCGTTTCATGGTTTCCGACAATCTGGTCATGCTGGCACCTGGCTACCCGGCAGAATCCCGTGGGGCGTCTGCTACTGCCCATCCCCGAAAAGATGTTCATGAAATCCCATGATGGAAGAACAACCGCTGTCCCGCCCCTTGCCCGTTGTGGGACAAAACACCGGATCATACCCCAAGGTGCGGGCCTGCTTGAGCCGGACCCCCTGACCCACAACCGGCCTGACCTGACCGTTCAGATCCACTTCGCCCCAGAACACGGATCGTTCCGGCAGGGGTCGATCATAGACCGAGGAAAGAATGGCCGCCACCAGTCCCAGATCCACGCCTGGATCATTGAGTTTCAGCCCGCCGCCGATCTTGGCGTAGATATCCAACTGCCCGAGATTGATCCTGAGGCGTTTTTCCATGACCGCCAAAAGAAGATTCAACCGATTGGCGTCAAGGCCCAGGGCCGTGCGCCTGGGAAAGGTCAGGTAGGTTTTGCTGGCCAGGGCCTGAACCTCCACGGCAAAGGGACGCTGCCCATCCAGACCCATGACCACGGCAGTGCCGCTGAGTCGCTCGTCCCGGGCCTGGAGAAAAAAAGTCGAGGGGTCGAGAACAACCCGCATGCCTGATGACTGCATCTCAAAAAGAAGCAGCTCATTGGTGGGGCCGAACCGGTTCTTGAGCACCCGGAGCATGCGGAAAAGACGGTGGCGATCTCCTTCCAGGGAAAGGACCGTGTCCACCATGTGCTCCAGAAGTTTGGGGCCTGCAATCTGCCCATCCTTGGTCACGTGGCCCACAATGACCACACAGACACCGGTTTCCTTGGCCTTTTCAATAATCTGCATGGCCACGGAGCGAACCTGACTCACGGTTCCGGGAATGCCGTCCACAGCCCCCGAAGCCATTGTCTGGACCGAGTCAAGGATGATCAGATGGGGACGTTTGGGACCGTCCATGACTTCCAGTACATCCTCGATCTGGTTGGTGGCCATGGCCATGACGTTGCCCAACTCAAGGCCCAGACGGAGAGCCCGGCCCTGAAGCTGACCCAGGGATTCCTCTCCTGAAACATACACGCTTTTCTGTCCGGGCCCGGCAGCACTGGAAGCCAACTGCAAAAGCAGGGTGGATTTGCCAATGCCCGGTTCACCGCCCAGGAGCAGGACCCCTCCGGGCACAAGTCCCTTGCCCAGCAGGTTATCCAGCCCCTTGATGTGGGTGGGGAGAGGTTTGAGCCGGGTTTCTGGCGGAGGATTGTCCAGGCTGACCAGTGCTGCGCCCTCCTTGAGGGAACGAACCGGTTTGTCCTTGACTACCACATCCGGTTCCAGGGTGTTCCACTGCTTGCATCCTGGGCACTGCCCCATCCACCGGGGCGAGGTGGTTCCGCATTGGGAACAACGATAGATTTCCTTGGTTTTCATGGCGTCATTGTGATTGTTGCAAAACAAAAGGGCGACCTGAAGGACCGCCCTTTATCTGGTTGGCATGGGGAACAGCGTTGGAGCTTATACAGGAAGCAACCGGCCATGCCGGTGATGGGCCGTCACGGTCCGGACATCTGCCCGGTACAAGATCTTTTTCCCCTCATGCCCGCGCCTCCCGGCTTTTGCCTAGGCCGGCGGATCCTTGACCTCTATGGGTTCCAGGGCGAATTCACTCAATGTCTTGGGCGGATTGGGAAAAACCACCATGAACGGTACACCAGCGCCGGGCTTGAGATTGGTGTTGTTGGTCAGAATACCCACCTTGGCGGTGAGGGCAGATTCAAGCTCTTCCCGTTGCAGCACCTGCAGCTGAAAATAGGAAACAACATTGCCGCACAAGAATTCCTTGTTCTCAATGACCTTGCCTGTATCGTCGAACAGCTTGATGCGCAGTTTGATCAATTCCTTGGGAACGTCAAACTTGTTCACGGCCTTGCCTTCAACCACAAAGACCTGACCGATCTTTTCATTCTTCACAAAATACTGACGAACATTTTCCAAGGCGATTTCAGGAATGACCGCCTCGGTCTCCTTTTTCTGCTCTTCCACCTTCTTGCCCACAAAGGCGCCGGTTCCGGTATTGTCCAGAAGTTGCGGGGCATAATAATAGGTGCCAATGCCCACGCCTATGACAATAAGGACCACCAGCAACAGCCAGAGCACTATCTGTCTGGCGCGTCCTTTTTTCACGGGCACGTCGTGTTCATCAACAGGCTGTTCGCTCTCTTTGCTGGCCGGTGGCTCCAGGCCTTCCGGAGCATCGGCAGCATTGTCGAAAACATCCGGAGCCTGGCTGAAAAGCTGCTCAACGGTCTCCTCCACGGAAGAGGCCACCGGACGGGCTACTCGAAAAACATGCTTGCAACGTGTGCACCGGACCTTGCTGCCCTGGGGACCGATCCGATCTTCATCAAGATTGTAGCGGGTATCGCACTCGGGACATTGTACAATCATACCGACCTCACATCATGATTGGGAAAAGTATCGCCAGTCAACGTAACAGGTGTCATACACCCACAAGGAATTCGGGTCCTGGTTCCCGACCGGTTCAATCGTTGACTATCAACTCGTAAATACCTTCCAGACCTCGGTATTTTTCATCGTAGTCAAGCCCATATCCCACAATGAATCCCTTGTCCAAGGAGAACCCGGGAAAATCAACGGTCACGTCCAGTTCCCTGCGCTCGTTCTTGTCCACCAGGGCGGCAATGGCAATGGACCGGGGGTTGCGGGTCTCAAGGACACGGGTCAGATACTGCATGGAATGACCGGTATCCACGACATCCTCCACAATGAGAACATGCTTGTCCTCAATGGAAACCTCCATGTCCTTGGAAAAAATCATCTTGCCCTGCCTTGACGTGCCCCCGGCATAACTGGCCAGGCGCACGAAATCCAACTCCGGGTCTATATCCAGACTGCGCATGAGATCGGCAAAAAACACGAACGCTCCCTTGAGTACACACACGCAGACCAAAGGTTCGTTTCCGTAGCGTTGGGAAATGGCCTGGCCCAGTTCCCTAACCCGTTTGGCTATGACATCCTTGTCAAATACAACTCTCTTGTTCATTGATTCTCCATGCAGTGCCCATGGGACACAAATGATTGTTTCCCGAAAATATCCTCATCCTGTCTCAAAAGGTCAGCTGCATGGCCACTTCATTGCACTGATCCGGATACTTGGGACAATTGAGACAATCGGCCCAGACTTTCTGGGGCAGGGTTGCCTGATCAACCAGGGAAAACCCGAGTTTTTCGAAAAATTCCGGCTTGGCCGTCAGGGTGAACACATTGAACAGCCCAAAGGTCAGGGCCTCGCTCACACACGCCTCCACAAGCCTGCGTCCCCACCCCTGTTTGCGCAGGGGTCTGGAAACCACCAGGGAGCGGATCTCCGCAATGTTGTCCCAGGTGATGGCCAGGGCGCAACAGCCCACGATATTCCGGGTTGCATCGTCTTCAACCACATAAAAATCCCGCAACCGGTTGTACAAATCGTTGTAGGATCTGGGCAGCACAACCCCCTCGCCCGTGGCGGCCTCGTTCATGAGCAGCTCATGGATCAACCTGACATCCTTGACCATGGCCTTACGCAAAATAAATGAATCCATATCCAGTCTCCGGCACCGGCTTACGCCGTATGCACCTATTGCGTTTCCCGAGCAAAGATATCAATGGTTTTGCGGATCTGCCCGGGAAGCATCAACCCCTTGTGAGTCCAGCCTTTTGTGCCGTTTTTCTTGTAAAATACCAGCGTGGGCAACGCCACAATGTCCCGGAACCCATGGCTCTGGTCCTCGGGAACACGGTATATATCGTATGCAAAGTCCACCATATCCATGAATGCTTCAAGCTGACCGGCATCCCTGTCCATGGAAATCCCCATGATCTTGACCTTGTCCTGGGGATAGGCAGCACGGATTTCATTGAGAACCGGGATTTCCTGCCGGCAGGAACTGCACCACGTGGCCCAGTAGACAACCAGGGTTACCGCTCCCTTGTTGGCACTGATCATGGCATCCAGATCCTGCCGGGAAAGGGTCTTCACCTGCGAAGCACCGGCAGATCCCGACAGGATGGTGGTCAGGACCACCAGACCCACCAGGACGGATGCCAGGACCTTGTTGACGGGCGTCAGCATGCTCATTTCTCCCTTGTGCCGGCTCATGCCTTTGATGCGGCCCCGCAAAGGCGTTGCGCCAACCTGACCGCAGCAACAGCGTCTTCGGAATATCCGTCCGCGCCGATGCGCTCGGCAAAAGCCTGGCTGACAACCGCTCCACCCACCATGACCTTGCAGGGAAGTCCCTTTTCCCTGAGCAAATCAACCGTATCCTGCATGCGGACCATGGTGGTGGTCATGAGGGCGGAAAGCCCCACAATGCGGGCACCACTCTCTTCCACGGCCCGGACAATCGTTTTGGCCGGCACGTCCTTGCCCAGATCAATGACCTCGAAACCGTGGTTGCGAAGCATCAGACAGACAATATTCTTGCCGATATCATGGATATCCCCTTCCACCGTGGCCATGACGATACGGATTCTGTTCGATCCCCCGTCCTTTTCCAGATAGGGTTGCAACACGTTGAACCCCTTCTGCATGGTTTCGGCCGAACGAAGCAGCTGGGGAAGAAAGTATTCCCGACGCTCGTATTTTTCGCCCACAGCCGTGATCCCGGGAATGAGCTGGGCATTGACGACTTCAAAGGGATCGGCGCCATCTTTGATTGCGTCCAGAACCATGGCCTCAATGGCATCCTTTTCTCCCTTGATCACGGCCCGTTCGATGGAACTGCGACCGACATCCTCAACATCACCATCAGCCTTGCGGGCCGGTGACAGTGTCCCTCCTTTGGGTTGCCAGTCGGAAAATCTGTCAATGAATGAAGCCGCCTGAGGGTCACGTCCAAGCAGTACCTCGCTGGCGGCCAGGGCCTCCTGGAGTCGTTGTGAATTGGGATTGGCAATGAAGGCGCCCATACCCGCAGCCATGCACATGGTCATGAAATGGGTATTGAGGAGTTCGCGTGCCGGGAGACCAAAAGAGATGTTTGAAAGCCCCATAACCGTGGTCAGGCCCAATGCCTCCCGGCAGTAACGGATCACGTCAAGGCAGGCCCTGGCTGCCAGAGGCTTGGAAGAAACCGTCAGGGCCAGGGCGTCCACCAGAATCAACCGCCGGGGAATGGACAAGGAATCGGCCTGGTCAACGAGTTCATCGATAATGGCGATGCGTTCGGCCGCAGTCACCGGAAGCTTGCTTTTCTTGAGGGGCAACAGGATGAACGGGGCCCCGTAATCCCGACACAAGGGGCCAAGCCGTTCCATCTTGCCGGGCTCGCCGCTGATGGAATTGACCAGTGGGGAACCGGGGTAAACATTCAGGGCCTCGATGACCGCCTGTTCATCACTGGAGTCGATGCACAGCGGCGTCTGCATGCGGGATGCAAGCTCACGGACCAGAAGGGGCAGAAGTTCCTGTTCATCAGCCATGGGAGCGCCCACGTTCACGTCCAGTGCGCCCACACCCATATCCACCTGTTCCTGGGCCAGCTCCAGAGCACGGGTAATCTCTCCATTCTGAAACTGGGCAATGAGGTCCTTCTTGCCGGTTGGGTTGATGCGCTCGCCAATGATCTGGCTGGGGTACTCAAATCCCAGAGAAAGAGAAGTGGAACGCGAAGTCAACACAATGCACGGATGCGCGGATTGCTCGGGAAGGGTCGGGGTCAGCGCCTCGGTTTCCGCCTTGAGGGCCCGGATGTGATCGGGGGTTGTCCCACAGCACCCGCCCACGCATTGCACGCCTGCGCGAACAAACTCCCGGGTCTGCACGGCAAAGGCCTCCGGATCCAGCCGGAAAACCGTTTTCCCGTCCACCAGTTCGGGAAGACCGGCATTGGGCTGTACCAGAAGGGGTGTCCGGGTTCCGGCAAGCATCTCTTTGGCGGCCACGAGCAACTCTTCAGGACCAGCGCTGCAATTGGTGGCCACCAGATCCACGCCCATGTTCTCCACGGTGTCGAGAAAAACCCTGGGAGAGGTTCCCGTAAGACTGACCCCTTCTTCAAAGGTCATGGAAATACCCACCGGAAGATCGCACACGTGGCGGGCCGCCACCACCACGGCCCGGGCTTCGGCCAGATCAAAATGGGTTTCCCCGAGGATGAGATCCACTCCACCCTGGACAAGACCACGAATCTGCTCCTCAAAGGCCTGGACCAGTTCCCTGAAGGTCACATCACCCAGGGGCTCGATCATGCGCCCGGTGGGCCCGATACTTCCGGCCACAAACCCCTTGTCGCCCACGGCCTTGCGGGCAAGAGAAGCCCCGATGCGGTTCATTTCGACCGGATCCACATCTCCTCCCAGCTTGAACCGGGTCCCTCCAAAAGTGTTGGTGGTCACCACATGGGCTCCTGCCTGCCAATAGTCCCGGTGGATCTGCTCCACCACGTTCGGACATCGCAGGCTGAACCGTTCAGGCGATTCCCCGGGAGCAAGGCCCCGGGCCTGCAAAAGGGTGCCCATGCCCCCGTCGAAAATAATGGTTTTGCCCGATGCGAGAAATGTTCTGAAGGATTGCAAATCATGCTCCTCGTACAACATAGGTACCTTTGTAAAACCAGGACGCGCAGGCAGAAAACAGGCAGAATCCCCATCCGCTGGCCTGCGGAAAAAATCCGTGTCCAAACCATCACATCCCAGAATGCTTTTTCTGGAATGAAAAAAGCCGGTTTTTCCTTCCAACCGGCTTGCCACCTTGGTTTGCGTCCGAATCGCTTACTGAAAAAGATTGAAAAGGACAAATAAAAAATATATGTTGTTTTTTTGCCTTCACAGTATACATGGAGCAAAGAGCGGACGATTGCCGATTTCGCTCATAACCATCACGCCACAATGACTCAAAAAACAACGCCCGATCCTCCTTTGGACACAACCACCTCCCAAGGCGGGACCGGTGAGGACGATACCTTTACCCTGATGCCCGCCCCGGCCAAGAGCCTGGCGACCATTGATCCCCTTCGCCTCTATTTCCAGGAGATTAAAAAATTTCCGCCCCTGGAACCGGGCGAAGAATTTGAACTGGCGCGCAGGATACGGGACGAAAACGATCAGGAAGCCGCCTTCAGGCTGACTTCGGCCAACCTGCGTCTGGTGGTCAAGATCGCCCTGGACTTCCAGAGACGATGGATGAAAAATGTCCTTGATCTCATCCAGGAAGGCAATGTCGGCCTCATGAAGGCCGTCCAGAAATTCGATCCCGAAAAGGGGATCAAGTTCTCCTATTACGCCGCCTTCTGGATCAAGGCGTACATTCTCAAATTCATCATGGACAACTGGCGCATGGTCAAAATCGGGACCACCCAGGCCCAGCGCAAACTGTTCTACAATCTGGGCAAGGAGCGCAATCGACTCGAAGCCCTGGGCTATACCCCTGACGCCACCCAGATTTCCAAGAATCTCCAGGTCTCCGAGGACGAAGTCATTGAAATGGGCCAACGTCTCGGCCAGAAGGACCTGTCCCTGGACATGAGCGTGGGCGGTGACGATTCCACCTACACGCCCATGGACTTTATCCCGGCCGAAACAACGGATATCGAAACGGGCATGGCCGAAGGCGAAATCAGCGACCTGCTCAGGGACAAGATCAAGGCCATCCTCCCCGACTTGAACGACAAGGAAAGGGACATTCTCCACGACAGGCTCCTGGCTGAAAAACCATTGACCCTCCGTGAAATCGGTGAAAAGTACGGGATTACTCGTGAACGGGTTCGTCAGATCGAGGCCCGATTGCTCAAGAAACTCAAGATTCACCTCTCTCAGGAAATCACGGATTTTTCCGAGGAATGGATCAGTGACAACTAACCTTCAGGAAAAACTCACCCGTGAAGCCCGACCCATGGCTTCGAACGACAGCATCACTTTTTATCGGGATTTCCAAAAATTTTACCAAGCCAGCAAAACTTTTTTTTTCACCAACCCCCTTGTGGGTCGCTGCAAACGGGACGTGCTCGCCTATCTTCACGAGGATCAGGATCATTGCATCCAGCACGCCAAGCAGGTGGCCATTGACGCTGGCACCCTCATGCTTGTGGAAGGGCGGGGATGGGATCCGGCACAGATGAGACAATGGTCGTTGCTGGCCCAGATTGCAGGGCTTCTGCACGACATCCATGCTCCCCAGTCCGATCACGCCAGGACAGGAGCCCATGTGGCCCGAACCATCATTGCCTCTTATCCCCTTGAGGAAGAAGAACAGGAAGCCATTGTCTTTGCCGTACGGCATCACGAAAAACCGCTTTCCACGACCCAGACCCCGTGCGTTTGCCACTGGGTAAGCAATGCCCTTCACGATGCGGACAAATTTCACTGGAGTCTGGACTGGATGCCGACACCCCTTGGGGAAACCAGGCCGGAAACCAGGCCCTGGGCCGACCAGAACACCTGTTGCAAGGTTCCCGCTGACATGGAGACAATCCGGGCCATGGCATCGACCTTCAGAACCCGGACCGGGCAACAATACGGTCCCCAGTTCATCAACGCGGGTCTTGCCACAGGGGAACACCTGCACCAGCGTCCCAACGACCATATCTTACCATAAGGAACAGAGGCCACGCACCGTTGCATCCGGTCATGCCCTCTTGTGATTACAATGACGACAATCCGCCTCCATACGCTTCTGGCAGTTGCCCTTCTTGCCTGCGCCCTGGCCGGGTGCGCCTCCCATATTTCCTCCAAAGATCCTGTCAACTGGAATCTCTCACCCAGCGCCCAGGCCTCGTTTGCCTACCTCAAGTTCCAGGAGCTCAAGCAGCAGGGCAAAACCCAGGAAGCGATCCAGGCCCTGGACGAGGCTCTGGACACGCTTCCCAGTCCCTACCTGTACCTGGAAAAGGCCGAAATTCTCTGGCAGGCCAAGGAATTCGGTGACGCCCGGGAAGCCCTCAAGGACGGGATCGAACACTTTCCCGACACCCCTGATCTCTACATCTCCCTGTCCAAGACCTATGAGGCTGTCCGCCGCTGGGACGATGCGTCCATCACCCTGCAGGACTATCTCCGCCTGCATCCTGACAACTGGACCATGGTGCAGGAGGTGGGCGCGTTGCTCATCAAACAGCAGCAATATGCCCGGGCCCTGGACACCCTGCAGACCATTCCCGAAACAGCCCGGACCGCACAGACCTGGTATCTCATGGGCAAGTCGGCTTCCAGCATCGGCATGCAGGACCGGGCCATTGAGGCCTTTACCACCGCCTTGGCCAAGGATCCCGGATTTTTTCGGGCCAAGGCCGAGCTCGGCTATCTGTACGAACGGGACAAGCAGTATGTGGAGGCCCTCAGGATCTATGAAGATCTGGCAACCCAGGGAGAACCGGATTCCCCGTTGTTGCTGACCATGATCAGACTCCATCTCAAACTCAATGCACCGGACAAGGCCTTCAATCTGACCAGGCAGCTTCCCGGAGACATGGAATTTCAGGTGGACGCGGCCAACCTGTTTCTCAATCAGCGCTTCTACTCCTATGCCGCAGGGATCCTTGAACCCCTGGCCGACGAAAAGGAACTCCCCTCCAAGGGATGGTTCACCCTGGCCCTGCTGGCCTATGAGGGACAGGATTCCCTGCAAAAGGCCCAGGCCTACCTGGCCCATATCCCGGAAAACGACCCCTATTTCGAAAGGGCCCTTCTTTTCCGAAGCGAACTGCTCTACGGTCTGGGGAAGATCGACAAGGCCATGGAACTCGCAAATCAGGGCATGCAGATGTTTCCCCAACAACCCCGATTTTTTCTTCTCAAGGCCTCGTTGCTCAAGGCCAAGGACCAGTGGCAGGAAGCGGCCGCCCTTCTGGAAAAGGGCCGGACCACCTGGCCTGAAAATATTGACATTCTCTTCAGCCTGGGCGTGCTCTGGGATGATCAGGGAGACAAGAACAAGGCCATGGAATACATGGAACAAATCATTGCCATTGATCCCGATTACCCCGAAGCCCTCAACTATCTCGGCTATTCCCTGGCCGAACTGGGGCAGCATCTTGATCGTGCCCTGGTTCTGGTGAATAACGCCCTCAAGGCGGACCCGGACAATGGCTATTACATGGACTCCCTTGCGTGGGTTTTGTTCAAGCAGAACAAGCTCCACAAAGCGTGGGAAGCCATCGGCCAGGCGGTCAAGCTGGTTGCCGAAGATCCCACCATTTGGGGACATTATGCCGACATAGCCGAGGCCTTGGGCAAGCAGGACCAGGCCCGTAAGGGAAGGGCCCAGGCCACCAAGTTCCAGAAGCCGCAATCCGATGATTGATCCACACGGTCCCTGCCCTGTCCTGGGATCCGAAAGGCAAACCCTGCCACCAGTCGGTGAGTTCATGAGTGCTGCGACCCCCCTGAACCTTTCCCCGTGCTGCGCAGGCCCTGACGCATCTGTTGTGCCGGGCCCCGAACCTCAGGGGAGAACAACCGGTTCGACACTGACCACCCCGTGTCTCCCCCCTGGCGCTGCCCTTTTGCATGCACAGGCGCGCGGTCTACTTGCCGTGCTCCTGCTCGTGGGCTGCCTGTTTGCGTGCGCGCCCCAACCGCCTCATGGCACACCTGTTGACTCTTCCTTGTGGGCGATGTTTGTCCGGCAGCAGCAGGCCATCACTCCACTGGAACATTTTTCAATCCGAACCAGCATCAATTACTCGTCCCCACGTTCCAAACATCGCGTGATCATGCGTCTTTTCGGCAATATGGACTACCCCATCCGCATGGACCTGGAGGCAGGCATAGGACGGACCATTTCCATGTGGCGGGAAGATGCCACGATCTGGCAGGCCTATTTTCCCCAGGAACAACGCATGTACACGGCATCAAACGCCCACAAGGGGCTTCAGGGCCTGGGATTTCCCTCCCCCTTTGATCTCAGGGAGCTGGCCCTGGTTCTTCAGGGCAAAATCGCGCCCCTTCTCCCGGACCAGCCAATGCGCGAAGAATGGCAACCAACGGGCAACCGGATCTTTTTTGGTCAGGGGAGTCGGATAACATCACTGCTTCTCGATTCGCAGGGACGGGTTCTGAAACTGTGGGGAACCCGTGGATGGACGGTTGCTTTTGACTACCGGGGCACATCGCCGTATGCGCATGCCGTGCATGTGGTCATGGATGCAACCACCCGGGCCACCCTGTGGATCAAATCCATCGGACCGGGTACGTTGACCACGGATCTGACCATGTATCTCCCGGATGATACCGAAACGGTCAGTCTGGATGCTCACCGTGCCCCAACAATCCAGACAAACGGGTCCCTGGACCCCCATGCACACCATCCCGATCAATGACACGATCAAGCAACCCGCAACCAACGAGGTTACCCATGGATGCCGACACCAAAACGTATCAGGAACAATCGTTTTTCAAGGGTTTGTGGAACAATCTGCTCACCGGCTGGAAGGTCATCTTCAGTGAATGCAAGTGGCTGTTCATCAAGGCGTTCAGACGCTGGGAGATCAAGCAGCTGCACAAACGCCTCAACGAAGAATACCGGACCCTGGGCAAGGTCTATGCAACCTCTGTGGAAGAGAACAAGACATTGACCCCCGAGGACGTCGAGGCAGACATCCCCTTGAAGCAGATCTCCTTTCTCAAGGAGGAAATCGAACACATGAACCAGGAACTGGACAATTCACGCAATGAGTACGTCAAGCGACGCAGCCAGTCCTGACCCGTACGTCGCCCGGACACAATCCCCAACCCGTCTGTTCACCAAACGCTCTCACGAGGACATCATGCGCAAAGCCCCCATCATCATCGGTTCCGACCACGCCGGATTCCCCCTGAAACAGGAACTTGTCGCCCATCTCCAGGACAGGAACATTCCCGTCCTGGATATCGGCACCCATTCCCTGGACAGCTGCGACTATCCCGTTTATGCGCAGGACCTCTGCAAGGAGGTTCTGGACCAGAATACATTGGGCATTCTGGTATGCGGCTCGGGCGTGGGCATGTCCATGGCCGCCAACAAGGTGGCTGGCATCCGGGCGGCCTTGTGTACCAATGAATACCTGGCCCGTATGACCCGCAGGCACAACAACGCCAATGTTCTTTGCCTGGGCGGACGGGTCACCGGCATCGACGTGGCCAAGGCCATTGTGGATGCATTTCTGGACAATGATTTCGAGGGCGGACGGCATCAGCGCCGCATCGACCTCATGGAACCAACCATCTAACCGCTTCGTCATTACGACAAGGACCACCCTCATGAGTACGACCCCCAAAACCGGGCAGGAAATGGACGCATACACCGTCAACGTGATCAAGGGACTGATCATGGACGCGACCAGAAAAGCCAATTCGGGCCATCCTGGCGGAGCCATGTCTTCGGCTGATTACGCGTACATTCTGTTCAAGGAATTTCTGAGCTTTGATCCGGATAACCCCAACTGGTGGAACAGGGACCGCTTTGTACTTTCCGCGGGACACGAATCCATGCTTCTGTACAGCCTGCTCACCCTGAACGGCTATCTGTCCATCAAGGATCTCATGGAGTTCCGGCAGTTCGAAAGCAAAACCCCGGGCCATCCCGAGCACGACCAGACCCCGGGTGTGGAAGCAACGACAGGTCCCCTTGGTCAGGGTTTTGCCATGGCCGGCGGCATGGCCGTTGCCGAAACCTTTTTGCGCCACAAGCTGGGCCAGGACATAACCAACCACTATACCTATGTGCTGGTTTCCGACGGCGACCTGCAGGAACCCGTGGCCCTGGGAAGCGCCGCCCTTTTTGGCCAATGGGGATTGGGCAGACTCATTGCCTATTACGACAGCAACAAGATCCAGCTGGCCGGGCCCACCAAGCGAGCCGACTGCTCGGACACCAAAAAACTCTTTGAAAGCCTGTGCTGGCAGGTCATCGAGATCGATGGCCATGATCACGAGGCCATCCGTACGGCCATCAGGGAAGCCCGGGCAGAAACCGACCGCCCGACCCTGATCATCGGCCACACCACCATGGCCAAGGGGAGCGCCACTCTGGAAGGCAGCGAAAAGACCCATGGATCGCCCATGTCTCCCGAGGAAATCGTGGCCACCAAAAACAAACTCGGCCTGCCGGCAGACGAATCCTTTTTTCTGCCCGAGGACGTGATTGCCCACTTCAGGCAGCGTTTTCCCCTTCTGTCGGATCGTTCGGGCCAATGGTCCGAAGAGCTGGCCGCAAAACAGGCCCGCGATGCGTCCTTTGCCGCCTTGTGGGAAGCCATCCACACCCCTGCTTCAAAGCGCAACATCCAATGGCCGGATTTCGAACCGGGGACCAATCTGGCCACACGCAAGGCCTTTGGGGCCTGTCTCAATGGACTCATCGACCAGTTCCCCAACCTCATGGGCGGATCAGCCGACCTGGATCCCTCCAATCAGACCGTCCACTTCAGGGAAACAACCGGCATCTTCGGCAAGGACAACCCCTTGGGGCGCAGTTTCAGCTTTGGTGTCCGAGAGTTCCCCATGGGTGTTATTCTCAACGGGATCGCCCTGCACGGCGGGATCATCCCCTTTGGAGCCACCTTCCTGGTTTTTTCCGATTACGAACGCAACGCCATCCGCATGTCCGCCCTGCAGAACCTGCCGGTTCTGCACGTTTTCACCCATGATTCGTTTTTTGTGGGCGAAGACGGTCCCACCCATCAGCCTGTGGAACACGTCAGCTCCCTGCGCCTCATCCCCAATCTGCTGACCCTGCGCCCGGGCGACGCATGGGAGAGCGCGGCCTGCTTTGATGTGGCCATGAAACAGGAAACACGACCTTCGGTGCTCATATTCACCAGACAGGGGCTGCCGGTCATGGACCCGGCAACCCATCCTCACATCAGGGAAGGCGTTGGCAAGGGCGGCTACATTCTGGAAGATCCCACGGACGGCAAGCCCGAGATCATCCTTCTTGCCAGCGGTTCCGAGGTCCATCTGGCCGTTGGAGCTGCCCGGGCACTGCCCGATGCCAAGATCCGCGTGGTCTCCATGCCATGCATGGAACTCTTTGACGAGCAGGACGCAGCCTACAGGGAATCGGTTCTCCCGAAAACCGTGCGCAAGCGCATGGCCGTCGAGGCCGGAAGCCCGGACATCTGGTACAAATACGTGGGCCTGGACGGCGAGGTCATCGGCATGAACCACTTTGGCGCCTCGGCACCGGCCGAAGTCCTCAAGAAGGTGTACGGTTTTACCGTGGACCACATTGTCGAGCGCCTCAGGGAGACGTGGCTCAAATAGCCTCAAGGCACACCTTGGGGCGTACAGCTCCCTGTCCTCCAGACAACACCTGCCGGGAACAGACCATGTGCCTGTTCCCGGCAGAAATGGAACATACACCAAGGATACAGGCATTCCAGCCCCAAGCCGCATGTTTGCAGGCAATCCCGTGCCTGTCTGCAACACGGTGCGGGTATGAAATGTCTCCTGCATCTTGCACATCTCAATGCGAGGAATTCCCATGGAAGCACCCCAACGCAATCTGGCCATGGATCTTGTCCGGGTGACCGAGGCAGCCGCACTGGCCTCGGCCAGATGGCTGGGCAAGGGCAACAAGGAAGCGGGCGACGGCGCGGCAGTGGATGCCATGCGCCTGTCCTTCGACTCCGTTGACATTGATGGTACCGTGATCATTGGCGAGGGCGAAAAGGACGAAGCCCCGGCCCTGTACAACGGTGAACGCCTTGGTACCGGTAAAGGCGCCAAGGTTGATATTGCCGTGGATCCGGTTGAAGGGACCAATCTGCTGGCCTATGGCCGCCCCAATGCTATTGCCGTCATCGGTCTGGCCCCGGCCGGGACCATGTATGATCCGGGTCCCAGCTACTACATGAAAAAACTGGTTGTTCCCTCCCAGGCCAAGGATGTGGTCGATCTGGAGGCCCCTGTCGAGGATAACCTCACCAAAACCGCTCGGGCCCTGGGCAAGGACGTCAACGATCTGGTGGTTTTTGTGCTGGACAAACCCAGACACAAGGAACTCATCCGGCGCATCCGCGAAGCCGGAGCCAGAATTCAGCTGCACACCGACGGTGACGTTGCCGGTGCCCTCATGGCCGTTGATCCTTCCAGTGAAGTGGATATGATGCTGGGCACGGGCGGCACCCCCGAAGGGGTCCTGGCGGCCTGCGCCATCAAGGCCCTGGGTGGTCAGATCATGGCCCGCCTTGATCCCCAGCTGGACAAGGAGAAAAAGGCACTCCGGCAAAGCGGCCACGATCTGACCCAGATCCTGGATGTGGATACGCTCATCTCCAGCGACGACGTTTTTTTCGCGGCCACCGGCATTTCCGGAGGCACCTTTCTGGGTGGGGTGCATTACACGGGCCAGGGCGCATCCACCTCATCCATGGTTCTTCGTGGCAAGACCGGCACGGTCCGCCGTGTCCAGTCCTGGCACAAATGGGACAAACTGATGAAATTCAGCGCCATAAAATATGATTAAAAAAGAGCACAGTGCGCAGGACACAGTACGCAGAAATGCTGTGGCAAATTTTCAAGCATTGCTAGATATTGAATTTTCCCTTTGCAGGTGCATATAACACTCTCAGTAAGAACAGAACTGTGCCCTGCGCACTGCGTACTGCCTTCTCCTGCGCCCTGCGCACTGTGCACTGCGTACTTAATATTAAAGGACCAAACCATGATCGACATCCTCGGATCCCTTGAATCAGGAGAAAAGTACTCCCTGCGTATGGATGGACTCCCGTACGCCATTGAGCTCCCCTACGTGTACATCGACAAGGAGGAAGGCCGGTTCAAAATGGTTTCCCTCAACCTGGTGGGTCAAACGCGCCTCAACCGAGATATCGGCAGGCTTTTGGCCCGCAAGATCACCTCGGTCTTTCCCGATCTCACAGGCATTGGTGTCCTGACCGTTGTCGAAAAGGCCCTGCAACTCAGCCAGGTGGTTTCCCAAGAGCTCGACCTGGATGCCATGGCTGTGGCCTACAACCGGATCAAACCGCACATGGAAGCGGCACGCCGGCCGGTCATCCAGGTGGCTGTGGACAATATTGCCACCTCTGCCAAGAGCGGCTTTTTGTACATGTACGAACGGGACATGAATCTGTTGGCCCAGGCAACACGGGGTGTGATCATCATTGATGACGTTGTCAGCTCGGGCAGCACCATTGCCGCATTGAGCAGCCTGGTGGAAGAGGCCGCCCAGCTGGCTGGCCTTGCAACACCACCGGACATTCTCGGCGTGTTCTGCGTGGCCAAGGAAGGCGAAAACAATCCCTTTTTCACCACGCGAATCCATAGCCTGGCCAGACTCCCCCAGCCGGAACGCGTCAACGGCTAAGGGGGACAAGACAGCGTGCGACAGAAAACAACACGCAAATCTTGTTTTTCCAGCATCCCCACAGACACAAAAAGCTTTCCACCTCAAACATAAACCAAACCCATGACAACCCCCGCATCCCCGGTTCTTCAGCTCAAAAAGATCACCAAACGGTTTGGCAGTCTTGTTGCCAACGACCATATCACCCTGGATATTCACGCAGGAACCATCCACGCCCTGCTGGGTGAAAACGGAGCCGGCAAGAGTACGCTCATGTCCGTGCTGTCGGGGCGGTATCAGCCGGACGAGGGGGAAATCGTACTCAACAACGAAACCGTCCGGTTCACCTCGCCGTCCCAGGCCCTTGCCCGTGGAATCGGCATGGTTTATCAGCGATTCATGCTCATTGAGCCCATGAGCGTCGTGGAAAACATTGTTCTGGGGACCACCTCGGATTCCCCCTTTCTCGACCTCAAGGGCGCGGCCATCCGCATCCGCCAACTTTCGGAACAATACGGTCTTGCCGTGGATCCCAACGCCCGCATAGCCGATTTGTCCATGGGTGAACGACAACGGGTGGAAATCCTGAAACTTCTTTTCCGCAATGCCGAAATTCTCATTTTTGACGAACCCACGGCCATCCTGACCCCGCCCGAAATAACCGCCTTTTTCAAGACACTGAAAAAACTTGCCGAGCGCGGCCATCCCATCGTGTTCATCACCCACAAGCTCGACGAGGTCATGGAGCTGGCCGACCGGATCAGCATCATGCGCCGGGGCAAGATGATTACCCACATTCTTCCCCAGCAGATCCGCAGCAAACGTGAACTGGCACGACTCATGGTCGGCCGGGAAATCGTACTCAAGGTGGACAAGAAGGATATCACACCGGGGGAACCGGTTCTTGAAGTCAAAGGCCTCAAGGGGATCAATGAAGAGGGCAGAACTGTCTTTGAAGAGATCAATCTGGAGGTCAAAAAGGGGGAAATTCTGGCCATCACCGGTGTGGCCGGCAATGGTCAGGAAGCGCTCATTGCCGGACTTGCCGGACTTGCGCCCTTGCAACAGGGAAGCATCTTCTGGCAAGGAAAAACCTATACACCCCAGACCTGGGTCGGGGCCAACAAGCAGGATTTGGCTTATGTTCCCGAAGATCGTCATACCACGGGAACCATCGGGGCCATGGATCTGGCGGAAAATTACATGCTCACCCGGATCAATGAATTTTCCCAAGGCCCCTTCCTGCAGTCTGCTGCAGCACGGTCCATGACCGCCAAGGCCATTACCACCTACAACATCCGCACGCCCAGAGGCATTGATTCCAAGGCAGGACAGCTCTCCGGAGGCAATCTCCAGAAAATCATCCTTGCCCGGGAACTGGAAAAGAATCCCCGATTGATCATTGCCGAACAACCCACGCAGGGTCTGGATATCGGAGCCACCGAAGAGGTCTGGCAGACCCTCATTGCCCAGCGCGAACACGCCGGCATTCTCCTGGTTTCAGGTGATCTCAAGGAAGTCCTTTCCCTGGCCGACCGTATTGCGGTCATGTTCCGAGGCAAAATTCTGGAAATCATCCCGGCTACGGACACCGATGGCATTGCCCGCATCGGCCTGCTCATGGCCGGTACATCCGATCACAATTAATTCCACAGGCTGCCCATATGCGGCGGCCTGTTTGACTTGACCATCTCCTTTGGGAAGCAGACTTCCTCCCTGTCTCCACCGGTTCGGGCCCCCCTTTTTGGCCGTGCCGTTGCCTTGAGCGGTTGTCATGCGCAAAAAATGCGCGTATCCGCATTTATCCCTTGCATTTCACCAATATAATACAGTATCCACCTGATTCTTCGATCTATTCGTCAGTATTATCCATAGTCTCCGGTCAGACAAACCACTCTAACAACAAGACTCTCCCACCAGGCAACTGCAACCAAGCCTGATCGACAGGCGTTATGTTACAGCGTTTTACCACCATTATTCCTCCATCAGACTGCAACGTTCACCTTTTGCAAAGAGAACTCAAATGGAACCATCTCAAGGGCATTCTCATGCCCAGACAATACAATCGAACCTGACTCTTCCGGCACGCATCGATTATATTGAACCCCTGCAGCAATATCTGCACAGCCTGTGTCATATACATGGTTGTGATCAACAGGACATCCTCATGATTGTTCTTGCCGTGGAGGAAGCCGTCAGCAATGTCATACAGCATGGATATGCAGACGATGACCAGGGAACACTGGAAATAACGTTTGCCATGGGCACGGCGGACATGGAGATAACCATCCATGAACAGGGTCTACCCTTTGATCCGGCCATGCTGGCCACCTACGGGCAGGAAGCAATCAGCTCGCCTGCGGATGTGGAAAAGGGATTGGGCCTGCGTCTCATGAAAGGGGCCATGGACCGGGTGGAGTTCGTCAACTTGGGGAAAAAGGGCAAGCTTGTAAAAATGTCCAAATATTTCAAGAATCATCGCGTAGACGCCTATGATTCTTCCCACAAGCTGCAACGGGAGACAGCCCCTGACACCCCGCCCGTAACCCCTCCCTTTACCATCCGCCCCCTGGCCCGGGAGGAAGCCCTTGAGGTCTCCCGCTGTGCCTACAGGGCCTACGGCTATACCTACCGAGAATTTATCTATTATCCCCAGAAAATCTGGGAAATGAACCAGGAAGGAACACTGCAGTCCTTTGTGCTCGTGGATTCCCAAAACACGCTTTTGGGTCATCTTGCCCTCTCCCGTGCAACGCCCGGAGCCAGGTCGGCCGAACTGACGGCAGCCTTTATCGATCCCGCCTGCAGGGGCAGAAGACTTCTCAACGATCTGACCACAGCCGTGCTGGATGCCGCGCAACACCAGGGGATAGGGGAAGCCTTTGTCCACGCGGTCACCAGTCATCCAGCCTCCCAAAAGGGAGGGGCCAGGTCCGGTTTCCTGCCCACAGGCCTTCTTCTGGCAGCCCTTTTTCCTGATCTGGAATTCAAGGCCTTAACCGGCAGGGTTGTTCAGAAAGAAAGCGCCCTGCTCATGTTCAAACTCCTCAAAACCCGTCCTCCTCTGACCCTGCATGTTCCCAAACGGTACGCGCAACTGATTTTGGACCTGGCAACAAGTCTCGGCCGGGAGGTTTGCATACGGGAAACGATCATGCCCCTGCCCCACAGGTCCGACGGAGCCGGGAACCACTATTACCAGGTGGATGAATTCAATTTCACGGAAATACGCATCCGAACCTTTGGAGAAGATGTGTTCGAGGAATTGCGTCACCGGGTACGCGGCTACATCCAGCAGAAAACCGATGTCATCTACCTGTACCTGGACATGGAAAACCCCCTGTCCCCGGCTTTTACCACCCGCTGTTTCCATCTTGGTTTTTTCTTCTGCGGGTATGCGCCCGGAGAAATGGACGGACACGACGCCCTGATCCTCCAACGCACCAACGCATTGCACATTGATTTTTCGGCCATTACCCTTGCCCATGAGCAGGCCCGGAAAATTATGGAATTCATTAAGGCGGATATGCCCGCAACCTTCCAGGAGGATGTATGACAATGGCTTTTGACCACATCCGGAACTATGCCCATCAAGCGGCAGCGTTTCCTTCCACCCATGAACATGATGCCATCTTCCTGGCGGCCATGCAGGAAAATTATGCCTTCCAGTATGCGCACCAGCCCTATGTACGTGCCCTGGGCCAGCGCTATGGATTTTCTCCCGATGATCTCCAGACCCCCGAGGATGTCTACCGGATTCCCCCCATTTTTGTGGAGACCATGAAATATCACTGTTTTCTGTCCATTCCCCAAAGCGAGGTGGCCATGCGGCTTACCAGTTCGGGTACGGGAGGACAAAAGACCCAGGCCCTTTTCGATGCCCAGGGAGTAGCACGGATACAGACCATTGCCGCCAGAATATTCAAGGATGTGGGTTTTTGTTCGGATCAGCCTGCCGGCTATCTCATGTTCAGCTATGCACGTGAAGACGCCCGGGAAATGGGAACCAGCTGGAGTGATGAGCAGGAAATGGGGTGTGCGCCCGTACGGGAAGCCCGCTGGCTGTTGCGCAAGGGAACAGCCAACGGTCAGTTTGATTTCGACCCGCAGGAGGCGGCCCGGTCCCTGTATGAACTGGCCCAGGAAGGTCCCATCCGCATGCTGGGATTTCCCGCGTTCATGTTTCAGACCCTCATGGAAATGGAGCGCATGCACCTGCACGTCAGGGTGCATCCCCAAAGTTTTGTCATTGCCGGTGGAGGCTGGAAAAACCATGCCGGCACCCCCATGAGCCAAAAGGAATTTGCCCGGGAGCTGGAACAGCGGCTGGGCTTGCCCCGAAGCCATGTCCGGGATCTTTACGGCATGGTGGAACACGGTATTCCCTACTGCTCCTGCCCGGAAGGACACCATCACGTCCCGGCTTTTGCCCGGGTCGCTGTCAGACACCCGGTGACCCTGGAACAACTGCCCCACAACAGTGAGGGTCTGCTCCATCTTCTTGCTCCCTGGAACGTGGCCCAACCCAATTGTTCCGTTCTTTCCACCGATCTGGTTCGCATCAAAACCGGGTGTCCCTGCGGCATTCCAGGCGAATATCTCGCCACCATCCGGCGGGGAGGCAACAGAAAGCACAAGGGATGCGCCCTGTCGGCACAAGAAATCCTCGACCGAATCCGTTCAAGCAGAAAGGGGAACTAGGCCATGGAAACAATGCAGCACTTTTTCTTTGGAACATTTCATGAAGCGCCCAGAGACCTTGATGTCCGGGACGGGCGCAGGTTTTTTTCCGCATCAGCCATGAAACAGCGTGTTGATGCCCTGGCCAGGATCCCTTTGGACGATATCATCTCCCTGCTGGACAGGGTGGGCACCAGGCTGACCCGACCGGGAAGATACCGGGATCGTATCCTTGAAATCATGCCCCGGATAACAGGCTATTCACTCCCCATGATGGAAAAGGCCATGGAGGCTTTGCAGGGAATTTTGTGTCGGGAATCCCTGGAAGAACGCCTCTCCTGTCTTGGCGACAGAAGGGCTCTGGACGGCTGGACCATCTACCGGGGCAAGGCAGCCCGGGCCCTGCCCCTGGGGGCCATCTGCCACGTGGCTCCGGGCAATATCTTTCTGGGCTCCGTGGATTCCGTGATCACCGGAATGATCACCAAAAACATAAATGTCCTGAAGCTTTCCCGGCATGACCCGATTTTCCCCTTCCTTTTTCTGGAAGCCCTTCTGGAAGAAGATCCCACAGGTGCAATTGCCTCCACCCTGGCCATCACCTCATGGAGTCACACCAATGCGGACATGATGCATCTGGTGGGAGAAGAATTCGACGGCATCCTCCTCTTTGGCGGAGAAGAGGCCGTGCGGGAATATGCCGCCATCACCTCCCCCACGACCCGCCTTTTGGCCTTTGGCCCCAAATTGAGCTGGGGACTCATCCGCAAGGGCCTGAAAAAAGACGACCTCCAACAGGCCATAGAGGGCTTTGCCATGGACACGGCCCTTTGGGAGCAAAAGGCCTGCACCAGCTGTCAGAATCTGTTTGTGGAAGGCAGGGACCTGGCTCACCAGGTGGCTCACGGTCTGCACCAGGAGCTTCAGCGTTTGGCAGACACCCTTCCCCAGGCCGGTATGGATCTGGATGAAGGCGTGGACATACGCAAGGCCAGAGAACAGGCCTTTTGGGACGTTTTCAAGGGCCGGGGACTGCTTCTGGAAGGCAGGACGCATTCGGTCATCCTCAGGGAAGGGACCGGCGTGATCCCTTCGCCCCTGAACCGGACCATCTATGTCAATACAGTGGAAAACTGGAAGGATGTGCTCAAAGGCAACATGCCCTCCATGACAGACCACATGTCCACCGTGGGGCTGGCCGTACCCGAATCCCTGCTTGAAGACACCCTGCAGGGACTGGAACCCCTGGGCATACCCCGTTTCTGCCGTCCGGGAACAATGGGCGTGGGAGTCGATGCAGGCGCACCCCATGACGGTTCCTATCTGATCCTTGGACTGGTGAAGATGCTGAGCAAGGAAGATCTCCCCCTTGAGCGTCTGGGCCGGACCTATGATGCGCCCGCACGACGTGAGGCGCGCCTTGTGGCCGAACTGAACCGGCTGGTCAATCACGCCCTGAAAAGTCCCTTTTACAAAAAACTGTATGCGGATGTACAACTTCCCATTACCAGTCTTGAAGATTTCAGCAGACTTCCTGTGCTGGAAAAACATCATCTGGAAACCCACTGTCCCCCGGCCGACACCTCCATGCTCACGGCTCCTGCCGGGGCAAGCTATCTTTTCAGCTCCGGCGGAACCTCGGGCACGCCCCGCAACCTTTGCTGGTCCGTGGAAGAGTTCAAGCAATCCCAGCGGCTGCTGGGACAGGGATTTCGGGCTCTGGGGATTTCTTCCGGAGATCGGGTGGCCAATCTCATGCGGGCAGGTTCCCTGTACACGGGTTTTCTGGCCACCAACGGCGGACTGGAACAGACCGGTTGTCAGATCCTGTCCATAACGGCCAATCAGAGTATTGAAGAAACCCTGAACCTTGTGGAGGGGTTTCGTCCCAATGTGGCCATGGGCATGACCAGCACCCTGGTTGAACTGGCAGAACAAGCCCGCAAGGAGCAGCGCACCATTCGCTTGGAACGCATTTTCTACACGGGCGAGGCCATGTCCGAATCATCAAGAAATCTCCTGCGTACGGTCTTCCATGCCTCCCGGATCGGTTCCCTTTCCTATGGAGCCGTGGAAATCGGACCACTGGGATATCAATGCGATCAGTGCAGACACGACGAATTCCATCTTTCCGAAGACTGGGCGTATCTCGAATTCGGCGAAAACGGAGAGGTGTTTGCAACGGGAACCGGACGCCTGCTCCATCCCATCATCCGTTACCGCATCGGCGACCGGGCCGCCTGGGTGGATTCCCCCTGTGCCTGCGGCCGCACCTCCCCCAAGTTTCGTCTGCTGGGACGGACCGACCATTATGTCCGCCTGCTGTACAACGACCTGTACATGGCAGAAATCGACAGGACCCTGGCTGCTTTTCCCGGGCTGACACCGGTCTACCAGATTATTGTCAGAGACGGGGAAAAAGGCCTGGAGGCGCATCTGATCATCGAAGGACAGGATCACCAGGGATTGGAGACAGAAGTGTGGAACGCCCTGAAGAAAGAAGCCGCCGAATTCAAGGATCTGCCGGATTTTGGCTGCCATTTCACAGTCAGCATTCGTCCTCCTGGGAGTATTGAACGCATGGGCCGAACTGGAAAAATCCGGCGCATTGTGGATCTCAGGGTGGCCCCATGAACATGGCCGCCCTTGGATCTCACCCGTTGGTACGCTTTCCCGATTTCCGTCTTTTTTTCGGAGCCCGGTTCATATCGGCCATAGGAGATAAATTTTTTACCATTGCCCTGTCCTGGTGGGCGGTCAATGAAACAGGAGCTCAGGGAGCCCTCAACCTGGGGCTGCTCATGGCTTTGACCCTGCTGCCTTCGGTCCTTTTGGGTCCTCTGGCAGGAACTCTGGCGGACCGGTTTGACCGCAAACGGTGCATGATCCTTGCTGATGCCTGCCGGTTTGTACTGGCGATGGTCATGACCCTGCTCCTCATGCACGGAACCATGACCCTTTACCGCATGTACGTCCTGGTCTTTGTTCTTGCCTGCTTCATGCCCCTTTTTGAATCCTCGGCCGAGGGCTCTCTGGCCTCCCTGACCGATGAGGAAGGGCTTTTTGCCGCGGTGGCCCTGGACTCGTCGGTGGTTGCCCTTTCCAGCGCGCTGGGTGCCGCCCTAGGCGGTATCGCTCTGGCCGCAGTGGGCACGGCAGGGGCCTTTGGCTGCAACGGAGCAACCTTTGCCCTGTCGCTTCTGCTCATCGCCTGCGTCAAAACATCTCTGGTCCCCAAACCCCTGGACACGCTTCAGCCCTCCAATACGGGAAGTACCCGGGAAAGCCTCAAGGAAATCCTGGCATGGCTCAAGGGCAACCAGGATGTCTTGGGTATGCTGATCCTTTTCGGGGTGCTGAACTTCTTTGCCGCCCCCCTGATGATCTCCATTCCCCTGATGGTCAAATATGCCTTTGCCGGCGACGTGTCCTGGGTGGCGTTTCTGGAAGCGGGACTGGCTCTTGGAACCGTGATGATGGCCTGTACCCTGAGTTTTGTGGCCCAGGGACGCATGCTGCAGCGGATCATAACCGGGGTTGTGGGCCTGGGAGCGTCTGTCCTTGCGTTTGCCCTTTCGCCCACCCCCTGGCTGGGACTTCCCCTGGTGTTTGGTGCAGGAGCCGGGCTGGCCCTGGCCAGCGCCACGGCCCTGGGATTTTTTCAACGCACGGTTCCGGATGCCCTCAAAGGACGATTCTTTTCCATTCTCACGGCAGTGGCCTATTCGGTCATGCCTCTGGCTTTGGCCCTGAACGGACTGATATCGCAATATTATTCCGTACGCCTTGTCCTGGCCGTGGACGGGGCCATGGTCTGCCTGCTTGCCGGGTGCTTCATGCTCAAGCCGTTTCGAACCTCAACACGGCTGCACTAACCCCATCTGCCCGACGCGTTCTTCCCTCTTTCACCCAAATACCCTTTGCTGTTGCCTGCGTGCACAACATAAAAGGCCGATACAGGTGACATCACCTGTATCGGCCTTTGCAAAGCCCCCTTCCTCGCCTCCCCATTATTCAAACATATCTGACAATCATGGCCACGGCGCTGATGGAGGAGAGCAGAAACACGGCCGGCCGGGTGCACCGTTTGTCAAAATACTCGGCCACAGGAAACGAAAACACATAGCCAAGGACAACTCCTGGGGCCAGACAAAGGGCCAGCTGCAGTTCCTTTATCCCGAGACGCCCGACCAGGGCCAGGGCAATGGTTGACAGGATAACGGAAAGAAACCCCACGCAGGCAATGGTCCCGCGCAGCTCCGGACCGGGGCGGTTCTGCAGGGCCAAAGCCAGGGGAGGCATGCTCACCCCGCTGAGGGTTCCCATGAAACCACCCAGAACCCCGGCAGAAAAAAGTATCTTTTTGCCAGGCCGTATGGCGGGCCCCACAAGACTCATGCCCACGGCCACAAAGATGAGCCCCCCGAAAAGCAGGGCGATCTCGCGCTCCGGAAGCCGGGCCGCAATCAGGGCCGCAAGGGCTGTACCCGGAATGAACCCGCCCAGGGCCTGCTTGACGCAGGAGCAGCTGACGGCTTTGCGTTCCCTGATCATGACCATGGTGGTGATCAACCCGACCAAAAGAATGATGGGCCCTGGAAAAAAGGCGGGATTGATCATGAGCAAAAAAGGCCCGATGAGCAAAGCAAGCCCGAATCCGGCCAGACCGTTGCCAAAGGCTCCGAACACCGCGATGCAAAAGGCCAGTATGAATTGATGGGTTGTGATTCCAAATCCGTACACAAAATTACTCCTGGGGTTGAAATGCTGAAAACCAGCCTGAATCATGGCAGAAAATCATTTAACCGGTTCAAATAACGGGCAATTAAAGCAATATTCAGGCCATTTCAACAGAGATCACTGTACAATCTGGCTGCATCAAAGCTTACAATTCCCCGCGTCATCACGGCAATACGCCGCGGTACACGATGACATCTCCCCCGCCACATCCTTCACCCCAGTACAGAATCACCTGCCGGTCACGACACCCGCGGGTGATCCTGTCTCCAGACATGTTCTCTTGTATCTGGGCACTTCAGATCAGTACTGCCGGCCTTCCTGGCCCTGTCCCGCAACCACCAAGAAACGCCTTGTGCCGTTTCGATCAAACTTCTGCTGCTGATCTTTGTCCGGATGACCAAAGCAGGGAGCAGAGAGGATTGAACTCTTGTCTGTTTTCTCACATGCCATGCATCCGCCCACAATGTTGCGCCACTGCAATATACATTTCAAATCCCCGAAATTACTGACTTGAGGCCACATGGTGTTGCATTGATGCTACAAGCACATACAAACGCATGCCCACTATTCAAAAAACAAAAAAACAATATTTAATCATACATATCAAGCAATTAATAGTTTGGCACTGGTATTGCTGCTAGCGAAACATCCTGCACGTAAAAAACATCGTGCACAGAAAATTCAACGGGTTGCGTCTCTTTTTTCAAAGACGCCTCTCACAACATAATCAGGAGAACTACCATGACAGGTTGCTGCACCCTCTCTCCCCAGGAAGATCGTCTCATCAACAAGATCGATACTCGTAAGGGCCGTGAACGCGTCTACGGCATTCTTGACACGTTTCACATGACTGTACCCTCCATCGACATCGAACGTGCCCGGTATTTTACCGAATCCATGAAGACCACCGAAGGGCAGGTTCTTGTTCTCCGATGGGCCAAGGCACTCAAAAACGTTGCCGAGAACATCACCGTCTACATCACTCCCAATTCTCTTCTGGCTGGCCGTGCTGGCAAGATGGGTCGTTACGGGATCCTGTACCCTGAAATCGACGGCGATTTCTACAAGGTGGTCATGAAGGATCTGCACAAGCGGGCCAAGAGCCCCTTTCTCCTTTCTAAGGAAGACACGGATCTTCTTTTGAACGAAATCGCTCCCTACTGGGAAGGCAAGACCTACCACGAGCATCTGAATCACGCCATGCCCGAGGAACTGCGCACCGTCACCTACGATGACGACGAAGGTCTGAAGTCCAAGTTCGTTGTCAGCGAGACGTCTTCCTACCGCTCCGCCCTGCAGTGGGTCCATGACTTCGAAAAAGTCATCAAGCGCGGTTTCGAGGACATCAAGGCCGAAGCCCAGGCCAGACTGGACGCCCTTGATCCCTTGAGCCCCGTGCAGAACGTGGAAAAACGTCCCTTCTACCAGGCCATGATCATCGTTTGTGATGCCGTTATGATCTGGGCCAGGCGTCACGCTGTTCTGGCACGCGAGCTGGCTGCTGCCGAGACCGATGAAAAACGCAAGGCCGAACTTCTGGAAATCGCCGAGATCTGCGAACAGGTGCCTGCCAAGCCCGCTCGCAATTTCCGTGAAGCCTTGCAGTGCCAGTGGTTCGTGCAGATGTTCTCCCGTATCGAGCAGAAATCCTCTGCCATCATCTCCAACGGGCGCATGGACCAGTATCTGTACCCCTTCTACAAGAAGGATCTTGAAGCAGGTATCATTGACGAAGACAAGGCCACTGAACTGCTGGAAAACATGTGGGTTGAAATGGCTCAATTCCTGGATCTGTACATCAATCCCACCGGGAACGAGTTCCAGGAAGGGTATGCCCACTGGGAAGCCGTAACCATCGGCGGCCAGACTCCCGAAGGTGAGGATGCCACCAACGATCTCTCCTATCTCTTCCTGCGTTCCAAGAGAGAGTTCCCTTTCAACTATCCCGATCTGGCCACGCGTATTCACTCCCGCACTCCCGAGCGGTTCCTGCACGAGGTTGCCCTGACCATCAAGGATGGTTCCGGGTATCCCAAGCTGATCAATGACGAGGAAATTATCCCCCTGTACACGGCCAAGGGAGCTCCTTTCAACGAAGCCCTGGACTACGCTGTTTCCGGCTGCACCGAAGCACGCATGCCCAACCGGGACACCTACACCTCGGGTTGCGTGTACATCAACGCTGCCACAGCCATCGAGATGACCCTGAACAATGGTCGCTTGAAGCACTACGGCGATGAGCTCATCGGCCTGGAAACCGGCAATGCAACGGATTACAAATCCTGGGACGAATTCTACAAGGCATTTGTGGACCAGTACATGAACCTCATTTCCAAGGCCTTCTACCAGCAGGCCCTGGTGGACAAGCTGCGTCCCCAGCACTTTGCCTCCCCCATGGCCTCCGTGCTCCACGACCTGTGCATGAAGGAAGGCAAGGACCTGCAGAATGAGAAGATCGAAGGTGGCGTGGACTTCTCCTACTTCGAGATTCTGGGTTACGGCACCGTGACCGACAGCTTGTCCGCCATCAAGAAGCTGGTCTTCGAGGACAAGAAATTGACCATGGAAGAAGTCATGGAAGCCCTGGCGACCGATTTCGAAGGCCATGAAGATGTTCGCGAGATGCTGCGCAACGCTCCGGCCTACGGCAACAACGATCCCTACGCTGATTCCATTGCCAAGGAACTGGACCGCATCACCCAGGTGTACGCGGAAAAGTACTCCGAGGAACGCGGCATCAATTGCGACGTGCGCTACGTGCCCATCACCTCCCACGTCCCCTTCGGCAAGATCGTTTCCGCAACCCCCAACGGACGTCATGCATGGACCGCTCTTTCCGACGGTACCTCCGCATCCCATGGCGCGGACCACAACGGCCCCACCGCCGTTCTCATGTCCAACTACCACACCAAAAACACCGGCATGAAGAATCGTGCATCCCGTCTGCTGAACCTCAAGCTCTCCCCCAAGGCTGTTGAGGGTGAAGAGGGTACGCGCAAAATCATGGACATGATCCGGACATGGTGTGACCTGCGCCTCTGGCATCTGCAGTTCAACATCATCAACAAGGAAACCCTCCTGGCTGCCCAGAAGGACCCCGACAACTACCGTGACCTCCTGGTCCGCATCGCTGGCTACAGCGCCTACTTCTGCGACCTGTCCGAGGACCTGCAGAACGATGTCATCAACCGTACCGAGCACGCCGCTATCTAGCGTGTCCTGAACACACCAGCGGGAGGACGGAAGTGACCCGTTCTCCCGCTTTTCACACCTCCACATGGTACAAGGAAATCGCCATGACCCTTTCAGACGCCAAAACCACAGGCATAGTCTTCAACATCCAGAACTATTCCGTTCATGACGGTGACGGCATAAGAACCCTGGTCTTCCTCAAGGGCTGTCCCCTGCGCTGCAAATGGTGCAGCAACCCCGAGTCGCACAAAAAACAGCCCGAGCTGGCCTTCAATCCCAGAAAATGCCTGACTACGGAAAAATGCACGCGCTGCATCAAAGCCTGCCCCAATGGGGCACTCAGTCCTTCTGAACATCACATGCCCGTGTTCGATCCGGAAAAATGCGTGCGGTGCCATACCTGTGCCGAGGCATGTCCGTCCAACGCATTGAATGTGTATGGTGAAACCATGACCGTGGAAGAGGTCATCACCAGGGTGGAAAAGGACGACGCCTTTTACGCCCGTTCCGGTGGAGGGATGACCCTGAGTGGTGGAGAGGCCATGGCTCAGCCCGCCTTTGCAGCGGCCCTGCTGCGCGAAGCACGGCGGAAACGCATCCACTGCATGATCGAGACCTGCGGCCACTGCGACTGGGAAGCCCTGGCCGAGGCATGCGCAAGTCTCAACGCACTGATCATGGACATCAAGTGTATGGACAGCGCCAAACACAAAGCCTTTACCGGCGTGGGCAATGAACGGATTCTGGAAAATTTTGCCAGGGTCTGTGAAACCTTTCCGGATCTGCCCATCATGGTACGCACCCCGGTCATCCCCGGGTTCAATGATACCGAAGAAGACATTCGGGCCATTCTGGAATTTCTGCCCCAGCGGAAGGGACTCAGTTATGAACTGCTCCCCTACCACCGCTTCGGCCAGCCCAAATACGACTATCTGGGCAAGACATATCCCATGGGAGATCAGGAACTGGAAGAAGGACTCATGACCCGTCTCAATATCATTCAGAGTAGCTATACAACAAAATTTGCATAATGCACCTCCTCCCCTGTAAAACAGGAACACCGGGCCGCCTGCTGCGAACCCGGTGTTCCTGTTTTTCCTTTTTGAATGCCCAGAAGGGAAATCATTTCATCCGTTCAAACCGCGATCTCTCCATGCTGTGTCCGACTTTGAAAAAAGCAACTGCGGTTTCTCTCCAAACGACCCTTATGCCGTCCCGCCTTCATAACGCTTCATCTTGCGAAAAATGGTTGACCTGTCCACGCCCAGGGTGCGGGCCACGGCACTCATGTTGCCTGTCTTGGCCATGCCGTCCATGATGACCATCTGTTCCACCTGTTCCAGAATCTCCCTGAGGGTCTTTCCCTCCACATCAAGACTGTCGAGCAGGACCCCCTCGTGTCTCTCGGGTTCAGGCGATGGCAGGGCAATGGAAAGATCTCTGGCTGAAATGACCTTTTTCTCACAGGTGATCATGCACCCGAGGATGAGGTTTTCCAGTTCCCGGACATTGCCCGGCCAATGATAGGCGAGCAAGGCTTCCTCGGCATCGTGGGAAAGGGCGACATCACGTTGGTATTTATGGGCATAATACCCCAGAAACCCCCTGGCCAGGGGCAGGATATCGGCTCGGCGCTTTCTAAGGGGCGGGATGGTAATAACCGCAACCTTGAGGCGATAGTACAAATCGCTGCGGAATTTGCCTTTGGCAACCTCCTGCTCGAGATCCTTGTTGGTCGCGGCCACCACACGCACGTCCACTTTCCGAGGCGTGGTCGAACCCACCCGAACCACTTCGCGATCCTGAAGGACACGCAACAGTTTGGCCTGCATGGCCAGAGGCAGCTCGCCTATTTCGTCCAGAAACAGGGTCCCTCCGGATGCCGCTTCAATAAGCCCCATCTTGCCCTGCTTGTTCGCCCCGGAAAAGGTTCCTGGAGCATAGCCGAACAATTCGGTTTCCATGAGATTTTCAGGAATGCTGCTGCAATCTGTCTTGATAAAGGGACGTGAGGATCGCTCGCTGACCTCGTGCAGTCGCCGGGCAAACACATCCTTGCCCGCGCCTGTTTCTCCCTGCACCAGAACCGTAACGTCCGTATCCCCCAGCATGGATACCTGGGCGTACAGTTTTTTCATGGCCCGGCTGGAAATGACACGGGGAAATTTTTCCAGGTCCTTGCCCCCGCTGTGCTGCAGTTTGCGAAAGGCATCCAGAAGTTCCTTCTGGGAGCTCATCTGCTCTTTGAGCTCGGCTATCTTGGTGATGTCACGGATAAAGGTTATCACGAGAACAACCTGACCGTAGCGATCCAGGATGGGATTGCCCTCAAGGATCAGTTTCCGACCATCCGCGGTTTTCTGCATTCTGGTGGCAGGCTGCCCCGTCCTGACGACCTCGGGATTCAGGACAACATCGAAAACACCGCGTTCCACAAGCTCCAGAGCTGATTTGCCCATGATGTCCTTGTGGAGAATACCGGTCAGTTCTTCGTGTTTTTTGTTCACATGGAGCATGATTCCATTGTTATCGGAAATGGCAATGGCCTCTCCAAAGGAATCCAAAAGGTCTTCAATATGATCTTTCAGCAGGTTGGTGGGCATGAGCATCTCTGGGGTCTCAGGGATGGGAAAGGCAGGGAAAAAGCAGGAAGGTCCACAGGGCCACACCCGTTTTTCTTCTCCAGCCGGCAATGCGGCCGGGGATGCCGAAAACACAAGGGCTGTAGGTGGAGGGATGCAAAAAGTCAAAACCAACCAGGGGAGGCCCCGGTGCACACCTTGTGCGCACCAACCGGATTCCGGTCCCCGTGCACAAAGGGGAGTACAAAATGGCCCGACCGGAAACCGGCCGGGCCATTTTGTTTCACAGACAGCCTATCCAGGTCACATACCTGAACCCAGCAGAGCTGGAAGCCAGGTGCTGATGAACGGACAGTACACGATCAGCAGGATGCACAGGGTCAGAACCAGCAGATAGGGGAGAACGGCAATGGATATCTTTTCCACGGAGATCTTGGCGATGCGCGAGGAAACGAACAGATTGACGCCAAGGGGCGGAGTCAGCATGGCCACCTCATTGGTGATGACCATGATCACGCCGAAATGAATCGGGTCGATACCCAGGCTTTTGACCATGGGCAAAAGCACCGGAGCCAGAATGATCATGGTGGACAAGGTCTCCATGAACATGCCCAAAAAGTACAGAATGCCCACGATCATGATCAGGACAATTTCGGGATTTTTGGAAACGCCAAGCACCAGGTTGGCCAGCTTGAGGGGAGCCTGTTCATAGGTCAGGATTTTGCCAAAGAGCGTGGACGCGCCCACAATGAGCAGAACCGTTCCGCAGAGCATGGCGCCCTCGATGAGGGCCAGTCTGATATGTTTGAGCTCAAGGGCCCTGTTGATGACAATGCCCACGAAAAGGGCCCAGACAATGGCAACCACTGAAGCTTCCACCGGAGTGGCCATGCCCGAATAGATGGACCCCAGGATGATGAACGGGGTAGCCAGGGCAAATCCGCCCTTGGACAAACTTTTCAAAAAGACCCGCAGATTGAACGGGGGCTGTTCCCTGTCAACGGTCACGCCTTCCATCTTGGCCTTGATCATGGCCATGCCGGTCATGAAAAAGGCGACCATCAGCCCGGGCATGATGCCTGCGGTAAACATGGCGGTCACCGAAACATTGGCCAGGATGGCAAAGATGATCATGGGGTTGCTTGGTGGCAGCAGGATGCCGATGGTTCCCCCGGAAGAGGCAGCAGCCGCTGCATAGGATGGGGTGTACCCGCTGCGAACCATGGACGGGATCATCAGGGTACCAATGGCAGCAACAGTACCCGGTCCCGATCCTGAAATGGCGGCAAAAAAGGTACAGGCCAGAATGGTGGTGATGCCCAGGCCTCCGGGCAGACGCCCCACAAGCTGTTTGACCACATCAATGATCTGTTTGGTGATGTTCCCGTACTCCATGAGGGTTCCGGCAATGACAAAACAGGGAATGGCCAGAAGCGGGAAGATGTTCACCCCGTCGAACAGGGAGTTGTGGATGATGGACAGGGGCAGATAGCCGCAATGCATGATGGCCACTACCGCGGAAATGATCAGGGACATGAAGATGGGCATGCCGATGAAGAAACAGCCCACAAGAACAAGAATGGTAAGGGGAAGCGTTTCCATTATGCCTCACCTCCACCGATTTGTGCCAGGCTCATCAGATCATTGTTTTTGAGCAGATCCCAGTACTGCATGACCAGACGCACATTCATGAGCAGGAAGCTGGCCGGAAGCATAGCCTCCACATACCCTTTGACAATGCCCAGGGTGGGGGAAACCTCGGGAAAGGCAAAAGCGTCCTGAAGAACCAGACCGGACTGATAGGCGATGAAAAAGTTGGCTGCCATCCACAAAAGATCCGTGAAAACGCGAATAAGGACCCTGACCTTGGGAGGAAGAAGCAGAAACTGGGCCGTGATCCGGACGTGTTGGCCGTGTTTGACCGCCAGCACTCCACCCATGTAAACGGACCAGATAAAGCTGTAACGGGACAGTTCTTCGGTCCAGGCCAGAGACGAACTGAGAACGAAACGCATGAACACTTGCAGGGTAAGGGCCATGACCATGGTCCCCAGAAACAGGATACACACGTTTTCTTCAAAATGCGTAAAAAACTTTTTGACCATATTCATACTCGATACCGGGTAGAAAATTGCGGGTGGGCCGTGCCCACCCGTCCAAGATAATATCCTATTCCTGGCCCATGATCTCCAGGGCCCTGTCAATTCTTTCCTTGCCACCCACGGCCTCGTAATAGTCCGGCCACAAGCCGCGGGCCTTGCTCATCCAAACTTCCTCATCAGCGAGTTTGTCAAAGACCATGCCGTGCTTGAGACAATTGTCCAGGGCCTTCTGATTCTGCTCGGCAACCCATTCCCACTCGTATTCACAGGCCTCGGTAGCAGCCTTCTGCACCAGGGCCTTGGTATTCTCGGGCAGTCTCTGGAACCATTTGTCGGAAACCAGCAAGGGACCGACCCAAAGCATGTAATGCAGATCCGTGATGTACTTCTGGACCTCCCAGAACTTCTGGTCCTGGTTGATGGAATGGGGATTTTCCTGACCATCGGCAACACCCTGCTGCAGGGCATTGAAGGTCTCGGACCAGGCCAGGGGGTGGGGCTCCACGCCCCAGGAACGAAACGAATCAAGCTGAATGCGAACCTTGGGAACACGGATCTTGAGTCCCTGAAGATCGTCAATGGTGGTAATGGGCTTTTGGGAATTGGTCAGCACGCGGTATCCGCCAATGAGCCAGCCCAGGGGACGGGTCTGGCTCTGGGTGGCCACCACGTCACCCAGATCGGCCACGAACTGCTCATTGCCCAGCAAGGCATAGGCATCGTCGTTTTTGGGGAAAAGGTAGGGCAAAATGGCAATGGTCGCTGCCGGGGCAAAAGGAGTCAGGTTGCCGTTGGCCAGAACAGCCGCATGGATCTCGCCGTTTCTGAGCTGCTTGACATTGGCCTGCTCGCTGCCCATGGAACCGCCCAAAAACAGATTGACCCGGATATCGCCACCGGATTCCCTTTCGATAATTTCCTTGAATTTTTCCAGAGCCACGGCGTGCAGGCTACCGGTTGGATTGGCAGTTGCGGCCATAATCATCGTTTTCTTGTATCCTGCAGCAAACGCGGACGTGGCAGTCATCAACAGCGCTGCTACAAACAGGACCCATGCTTTTTTCATCTCTGCTCTCCAGGTAAAAAGGTGGTTGCTATTCCGGAACCTGTCGGTCGTTCAGACAGCCCCGGAATTTGGCGCCCATGGCATGGAAGCCATGCACGATGTCATGAGTGCTACATTCCCGCCTCAAGGCCCAGCGGCTCGTACGGGACAGGGTACAACCAGACCGCATCATCAAGGCGTCGATACCATCTTGTGCTTTGCGGATACGTGGCTGTACGTGAAGTCTTGCAAATGGAGCTCATTTCTTGTGAAATTTGCAACATATCAAAACAATGTCTGGCGAGCTAGCAAGACAAATGCCAGCACGACAAGTACTTGCATTGCCGGGAGATTGAGAAAAAAAACGCAAGATCGTGATTGATCCGGGGAAAGATGGGCCCCCAAACCGTGCATTCAACCACGAACATCCGTGCACCCATGCAACACAAATCCGGGAATCATACGCATGCCCAGCCCTGTCACGCATTCGCGCACCCCGAAAAGCATTGCATTTGCGCACAGCCCGTTGCCCCTATGCAACGAGCATGTAGCCTTAAGGGGTTCGCGGCCAGAGCGCAACACATTTCACATCCTGGAGACATAACGCCATATCCCACCTGAAATAAAGGGAATATCAAAATTTTTACTCCCGTCACACCCCGTACCTGCGGGCAAAGATGACCATGCGGACGCGGGGATGTCCCGAAATCCGGTCTGTTTTTCCCATGGGTTGCAGCACGTACGCGGCCCAAGGCCGCACCGGTTTCTGACAACAGCATGCCTGCAGCCGTCAGGACAACAAAAAACCGGGAACTCCCATGAGCTCCCGGCCTGACAATGACGAATGCTCGCCTCGGGGAATCATTATTGCTGGAATCAGAGCCCCAGAACCCTGGCTGCATTGTTGTACATGATATTCTCGCGCACATTGGCGGCAAAGGGGAGTTCGTTATACAGATTCATGGCCTGCCTGAAATCCACGCCCGGATGGGCACTGGCAAAGAGGATCTTGTCCGGAATGATCGTGTTGGCCGCCTGGACATAGGCCTCGGCTCCCGGATGGTGTTCGTACTCGGAAAGTTCCATGTACACGTTGCGATTTCGTTCGGTAACAATAATGGCCTCGTTGACCCAGGGGTAGCCGCCATGGCTGATGATGATTTTGAGATCCGGAAAATCACGGGCCACATAATCAATATACCGGGGTGCGGCATGTTCCATAACCGCATTGGGCACCAGGGTGGCAGGACCTGTGGAAATGACCATGGGTACGCCCAGCTCGCAGCACTTGGCATACAGGGGATAATATCTGGCATCATTGGCAGGAATCCTGGCCAGATAGGGATCAATGGAAGCGCCGTGCATGCCCAAGGATTCCACGCTCTCCTGAAGTTCGCCAACGGCCTTCATGCCCTTGTGGGGGTCAAGGCCCACAAACCCGAGAAATATCTCCGGAAAACTCTGAACAAAGTCGACCACGCCCGCGTTATTGGATGCGGCATCATAGGTGGACTCACAATCACGGCCGGTAATCACGGCCTTGACCACATTGTGCTTCTTCAGATCTTCCACAACTTCGGGCACGGTCTGCGCCTTCATGTGCGAGAGATCGATCTTTTCGAACATTCCCTTGAACATGGTACTGTTCGTGAAACCGTCAATGGTGGCCTGGGTATTGGGACGGAAGCGAAAATCAATGACCTTCATGTCAAGCTCCTTCTAGTGTTCTGCAAAAAAGGGGAATTCTCCCGCAGGGCCTTGAATCGCGTGGCCAACAGGGGAACGAGCGCCAGGGGAAACGGCCAAGCAAAAAAGATGCCCGACATGAATGACAGACATCAGGAAGCCCCATCTTCATGGCACCCGCCTTGCTTACCTGCTCCCACCAATCACCCCACTTCAAGGAACATTCGCAGACAAACCAGGAGGAAGGAGCAATGCGCATAGGATGCATCGGAACAGGCAAAATGGGAGGACCCATTGCCGGCAATCTTGCCAGAGCCGGCCATGACGTGATCATATTTCAAAGACGAGATCATTCCACCCCACCTGCCGCCCCTTCGGCGTCCAGAACCCGCAATCTCCGGGACCTGGCCCCGTGTGAGGTGGTGCTCACCTGCCTTCCCCTGCCACGGGACGTGGAAACCGTCATGACGGGTCCCAAGGGCTTGTTGGCCAGCATGGCCCCCGGATCCATATATATTGACATGAGCACTATTGATCCCGGTACCTCCCACCGGCTGGAAGCAGCAGCCCTCCGGCAGGAAATCGAATTTTTACAATGCACCCTGGGAAAAACGCCTGACCATGCGGCAAAAGCCCAGGAACCCATGTTCATAGGCGGCAGCAAGGCGTGCTTTGAACGTCTTGCTGCCCTGTGGCCGGTCATGGGCTCTCCGGTCCACTACCTGGGAACCGTGGATGCGGCCTGCGCCATCAAACTTGTGAGCAACATGATCGGCATGGCCAATCTGGTGGTCCTGTGCGAGGGACTGCAGGTGCTGCACAAGGCGGGCCTGGACATGGAGAAAGCCATTGAACTGCTCCAGGATACCGGAGCCCGAAGCTTTCAGCTGGATGTGCGCGGACCCTGGATCGCGGCAGAGGATGACAGAAGTCGATTCGGCCTGGACCTGGCCCTCAAAGATGTCCGCCTGGGATGCGAAATGGCTGATTCATGGTCCATGGACATCCCGACCATGAAAACGGTCCTGAACATGTTTCAAGAGGCCAGTGCGGCGGGCCATGGGGACAAGGACTGCTGCGGGGTTCGCCACATCATCACCTAGCAGGGAGAATGGCGTTCCCAAAAGCGTGGACGCCCGGCTGCCCGGTTCAGGATCGGGATCCTTTCGGAAAACAACCCGAAAAACAGGCAACATGCCCGCTTTCCCGGGAACACATACCCGTATCTTTCCCCAATTCGGACCATGTTGCCTGTTTTTGGATATTTTCTTTTGCTTCCAAAAGGGATACCTCGTCCTGTCTTGTTCACCACAAAACCGGGAAAAACATGGACACAATCGCCCCCATCATCCCCTTTGCCAAGGTTCTGCTTGCATTTGCCGTCATGCTGGCCGGCATGCGCTTCAAACTGTCCCTGGGAGTATCCATCCTGACCGGAGGGATCGTCCTGGGGCTTCTCTTCGGGATCGCTCCCATGACCATCGGCCAGGCAGGAGCCAGGGCCCTTGTGGGAGACAAATTTCTCTTTCTGGTGGCCATTGTCGGTCTGATCCTCATGCTCTCGGACGCACTGGAACGTTCCGGCCAGTCCAAACGGCTCATGGATGCTCTTGCCGGCTATCTGACCAGCCCACGGCTTCGACTGATCTTCTTTCCCGCCCTTATCGGCCTTTTGCCCATGCCCGGCGGGGCTGTTTTCTCCGCCCCCATGGTGGGAACCGTGTCCGAGGATCTGCATATTTCCAGCCGGGACAAGGCCCTGATCAACTACTGGTTCCGCCACATCTGGGAGCTTGGGTGGCCCCTGTATCCGGGAGTCATCCTGACCGTGGCCCTGGCGGACATCCCCATTGGCGCCCTGATTTCCCGCACCTGGCCGGCCATTATATTCATGCTTGGTGCGGGATGGATCTTCTTTTTGCGCCCGGGCGTTCTCAAGGTGGATGCCCATTCCTCCTTTGCCCGGGACACACACCGCTCACCGAGCAGGGTCCTTGTACAGGGGCTTCCGCTTCTGGTAGCCATTGTCGGCGCTGTGGGCCTTGAAAGTCTCATCCCCATCATGGCTCCGAAGGTACCCTTTGAGCTGGGCGTGATCACCGCCCTCATTGCATCCGTGGCATGCATCATGGTCCAGAACCATCTCGGCCGGGCCTTCCTCATCCAGGTCCTGACCAAGAAAAGCCTTCGGGACATGCTCCTGGTGGTGGCCTCGGTCTTCATCTTCAAGGAAATCATGGAAGCCGCGCAGGTTGTCGAGGCCATGGCCCGGGCCGCCGGCGGAGATGCGGCCCTGTTCGCGGCATCAGTCTTTCTCCCCTTTCTGGTCGGGGCCATTGCCGGCATCAACGTGGCCTTTGTGGGCTCGACCTTTCCCCTTCTTCTGGGGCTTTTAAACACCCTTGGCATGCAAGGCCAGATGATTCCCTATATCGTCCTGGCCTCCTTTGCCGGATTCACCGGGGTGATGATCTCCCCCATCCACATCTGTTTCATCCTTACCTGCCAGTTCTTTCATACCGAACTGGCCGCCACCTGGAGAAGGCTGGTGCCTCCCTGTTTGCTGTTTGCGTTTCTGGGCACCATGCTTTTTTTCCTGCTGCAGTGGATGTCCTGATGGCCCCTGGGTGACCGGGAGCTTTTTCCTGCCGTTCGAGCCAAAAAAAGGTCCATGATGCAACCGCACCATGGACCAGCCACGCATGAAGAAAAAGTATATACCTAGGTCACGTCCAACTCCAGACCAATGGGACAATGGTCCGACCCCATGACCTGGGGTTCGATCCAGGCCCTCTTGACCTTGTCCCGCAGTTCCTCGGACACGAAAAAGTAATCAATCCGCCATCCTGCATTGTTCTTGCGGGCATTGAACCGGTAGCTCCACCACGAATAATGCCCCGGCTCCTGGTTGAACATGCGAAAGGTATCCACATACCCGTGCTGGATGAACCGATCGATCCAGGCCCGCTCGCAAGGAAGAAACCCGGACCGTTTGGCGTTGGCCTTGGGATTTTTCAGGTCAATCTCCTTGTGGGCGGTGTTGAAATCTCCGAACACCACAATGGGCTTGGTCTTCCTCAGTTCCTGGGCATAGGCGAGAAAGGCGTCGTAATAGCCCATTTTGAACTCCAGACGCTCCTCACTGGACTGCCCGTTGGGAAAATAGATGTTAAAAAGATAGAATCCGGGATATTCAAGGAGAATGAGCCGCCCTTCTCCCTTGAAGCTGCCATCCGGAAACCCGGTGCTCACCGAAAGGGGCTTGATGCGGTACAGACAGGCCGTGCCCGAATACCCTTTCTTGACCTTGGAGGCATTCCAGATGGCATCATACCCTTCAGGGGATCGCTCCTGGGGCTCAAGCTGATCTTCCCTGGCCTTGGTTTCCTGAATGCCCACCACATCGGCGTCGGCCTGGCGAAACCAATCCCAGAACCCCTTTTTCATGGCCGCCCTGATTCCGTTCACATTCCACGAATACAGTTTCATGGTGCTCCTGCTGGTTATTCTGTTTGCTGGACAGCCTGTTCCAATCGAACCTGCATGTCCCCCTCATGCTTTTCCACAAGCACATACCCGCCAGCGGCAAAACTTCCCGGATTGACAATGACGGTATCACCAATACGATCCATGCCCCTGGATTCATGGATGTGCCCGGTTATGCAGACATCAGGCTGCACCCGTGCAATAAAATCCCGAACCGATCGGCTGCCCACATGCATTCCGGAGGTGATTTTGTCCGTGGCCGTGTCCATGGGCGGATTATGGGACATGAGGATCAGATGCTCGTACTCGCCACAGGAGGCATGGGCCTGATCCAGCCACTCCTTGAAGACCTCTTCTGTTTGTTCAGACGGAGTATGAAAGGGCGTGGGCAGGGAATACCCCAGACCGATGAGCCAGACACCGTATCCCAGGTCCACGGCCCGCCCATGGGTATTTATCCCCTGTTCCGTGAAAAACCGATCCACATCGGCCAGGTCCATATTTCCGATCTGGGCCAGCACACGGAGGTTGTACTCCTTGATTTTGTTGATGATCCCTGCGGCTTTTCTTCTGTCTCCACAATTGGTAAGATCCCCCGAGATCAGGACATGCTGGGCTCTGTCAAGCTGGGAGATCCCGGGCAGGTACGTCAGATTTTCGTGAATGTCGCCCAGGGCGATCCAAATTTTCCCGGTATCCATGGACTTGCTCCTTTGTGTCCGCGCATATGGTCGTCCCTTGTCCATATTCACATGCGTTGTTGTTTTTTCAGTTCACCATCATGCTCTGCCGACTGACCGGACAGGAATGCTCGCCTGACGAATCTCCATGTCCGCCACGGACCAGCCACCAGGGCAGTCAGACATGCCAACCATTGATCCCTTACGCCACTTGCCATGGACAAATCAACCATCCGTTCCCGACTTCTTCAATGCCGCAAGGCCATGTCCAGAGATGCCAGGTTAGCGGCCAACGAACGCATCCTCCGCAGGATCACCCGCCTTGAGGCATGGCAGCATGCCAGGTCCATGCTCCTGTATCTTCCGGTCAACGGCGAGGTGGATACCTGGCCCTTTTTCGAGGATTGCATGCGTCGCCATGTGCAGGTGTTCTTGCCCTGCTGTCGCAAACAAGAACCCGGGTGTATGGATTTTTTCCAGGTCAGGAACAAGGATCAACTGGTCCCCGGGGCCTACAACATCCCGGAACCCGACCCGGACCAATGTCTGCTCATGCGCGAACCCAGTGCCGACATCGTCCTTGTGCCGGGCGTGGGATTTGACCGACACGGCTTTCGCATCGGCTACGGAGGCGGCTACTACGACCGATTTTTTGCCCGCCACCCCATGGACAAAGCTTTGATCATCGGTCTGGCCTTTGCCTGCCAGATCATGGACCAGCTCCCCCATGACCCGTGGGACAAGCCGGTGGATATGGTTGTGACGGAAGATGAGGGTATCACAGAATAAACACTGTGCTCAATGAGCACACAGTGCGCAGTACACAGTGCACAGAGTATTTTGTTTTGAAGTAGTTTCTATTTAATCTGATACTTCCTCTTGAAATTGAGGAGGTCTGTTGTTTGCTTTGTGGTGTTGAGTCAAACAGATATGTTTAAACGCTTCTGATGTTTTGCATACCCAAAAATTGAATATTCGTATTGGATTGGAGCAATGGATTCTACTCTGCGAACTGCGTACTGTGCACTGTGTACTATACTATGCACTGCGTACTCTCCCATGTTCTGCGAATTTTATTCTACAAATATCATAAACCACAAGTAACGCCATGATCCCCTACATTCCCTTTACCTTTCCCCATCTCCCCTTCATTCGCTGCGCCTTTGGCACCCGGATGCAGGGCGCCAGTACAGGTCCTTTTGCGGAAAGCAACATCTCTTTTGAAGTGGGTGACAAACAAGAAAGGGTTCTTGCCAACCGCCACCGTCTTCGCCGGGAACTGGGCTTTACCCGGTGGTGCGAACTCAGGCAGGTGCACGGCTGCGACATGGTCATTGATCCCTTGGATGACGTCATCCAGGGGACGGAACAACCCGGCGATGGCCTCGCCACCCGGGAACCCCGCGTGGGCTTGGTCATCAAGACGGCCGATTGCCAGCCCATCCTCTTGGCCCATACTTCCGGAAAATACATTGCTGCCATCCATTGTGGATGGAAGGGCAATCGCCAGAACTTCCCCTGCAAAGCTGTGGTCGCCTTTTGCAATGCCTACGGGCTCGAACCCCGGGAAATTCTGGCCGTCCGCGGACCCAGCCTTTCCCCGGCGGCCAGCGAGTTCACCAAATTTTCCACGGAGTGGGGTCAGGCCTTTTCCAGGTATTTTGATCCCGCAACCCAAACAATGAATCTCTGGCAGCTCACCCGTCATCAACTCCTTGAGGCAGGCCTGCTGCCCAGCAACATTTTCGGTCTTGACCTGTGCACCCACTCCATGTCCCAATGGTTCTTTTCCTACCGAAGAAACAAGGTTTGCGGCAGACAGGCATCCATCATCTGGATGGAAAAATAAACGCCACATATCCCCCGACGACAACCGAACATAACGACACGTCCGGGCGGCAACAGGTTGTTCCCTGTGCACCGCGTCCCCTCAACCCGTAAACATTAACCTTTCGAACTTACAATAACGGAGTTCAACCATGCACAATCCCATCGACACCTTCTGGAGCCTGCGCCTGCAGGATACGGCCGAGGCCCTGGAAAAAAACAATTTCGAGGTCTTCACCGCTGCCACGGCCAAGGAGGCCCAAACCCTGGTCATTGAAACCATCCTCCCCCGAACCGGGGCAAAGGTCCTCTCCTGGGGCGGGTCCATGACGTTCAAAGACACCGGTCTGTATGAATCCCTCAAGGACCGGGATGATCTGGAGATCATCGACACCTACGCCAAAAACCTGTCCAAGGAGGACGCTTATGAACGTCGCCGCCAGGCCCTGCTTGCGGACCTCTTTTTCACCGGCACCAACGCCATCACCCTGGACGGCAAGCTGGTCAACCTGGACATGATCGGCAACCGTGTGGGCGCCCTCACCTTTGGTCCCACCAACGTGATTGTTCTGTCCGGCAGAAACAAAATCGTCACCGATGTGGACGAAGCCATGTACCGGATCAAGAACTATGTGGCCCCGGTCAATGCCATGCGCCTTGCCAAGAAGACACCGTGCGCCAAGACGTCCTTTTGCCAGGAATGCAAAAGTCCGGACCGCATCTGTAACACCTGGACCATCACGGAAAAATCCTTCCCCCCCAAACGGATCAAGGTGGTCCTGATCAACGAGGACATGGGCTTCTAGCAAATCCATGCTCTGCCGGAAGATTCCTGTCCCGTTCTTCATGTAAAAAGCCCCGTCTTGTGGCGGGGCTTTTTACATGGCAACACGGTCCTCACATCTTCAAAGGGTTTATATGAAACATGTCCAGGAACATATGGCCTCGACATCCTGAGGATCATGTATCTCCTGCCTGTGCAGGGGGAGGGTTGCCTTCACGCCCCTGCCCGTAAATTCTTGTTGACAAGAACCCGGGTTGGTGCGAGCAGCGCCCTCCGGCAACGTGCCGCGCCATTTCAAAACCACTTTTTCCTTGCAGGTAGACCGCTATGCAAACCATGCCACACATACCTTTCACAGGAACCTCTTACAGGGACATAAGCTATTCCATTCCATGGAATCTTTTTTTGCTCACCCTTGGCGCCCTGTTGCTGGCCACAGCAATCAATGGAATTGCCATCCCGCACGGATTTGTGACCGGTGGGTTTTCCGGGCTCGGCATCCTGCTGTACTATCTGTTTCCCGTGATCACACCGGGCATCTGGCTGTTTATCTTCAACATCCCCATCTTTGCCCTGGGATATTTCACCATCAGCCGAAGGTTCTTTTGGTACAGCATGTACGGGGCCATCATGGTCTCCGTTCTTCTGGAGATCGTTCACATCACCATGCCCATCCATGACGCCTTTCTGGCCGCCCTGTCCTTTGGATGCGTGGCGGGCGTGGGCCTTGGCATCTGCTTCCGGTCCCTGGGATCCACGGGCGGAACGGATATCATTGCCATCTGGCTGAACCAGAAATTCGGACTTCGCATCGGCCAGATCGGATTCATGGCCAATGCCCTGGTGTTTGCAGCGGCCTTTGCCACCCTGGATACCGACAAGGTGCTCTACTCCCTCACCGCGGTATTCATCTCGGCCCAGGTCACGGACTACATTCTCAGTCTGTTCAACCAGCGCAAGCTGATTCTCATCATTTCGTCAAAACCCGATGAAATCGTCAAACAGGTCAACAATCATCTCCGCCGGGGAGCGACCATTCTCTACGGCCGCGGGGCCTATTCCCACGCCCCCAAAAAAATCATCATGACCGTGGTCAATACGCTCCAGATCAAGGCCCTTGAGGAGATTGTCTTCTCGGTGGATGCCCATGCCTTTGTCATCCTTGAAAACACCTTGAACGTCATTGGCAAGGGATTTTCCAAACGCAAAATCTATTAAGCCCTGACTCCCTGCCGGTGCAGGAAAAGGACTATCTCAATTGTTTCGTTTCAACCGTTTGAACTCACTTACCTTTTTTCCGAAGGCATGCACTTGATCCTTTTGCCTCTTCTCAGGAGGAGCATAACGCAATGCCACGTACAGATCCCTGATGGCGCCAATTTCCCGGCTGCGGTCCGGATTCCTGTGCATGAGCTCCGTCATGTATGACACGGGAGGCAATCCCCCTTCATTGGGCCACGCCGATGTCTTCTTCAAAAAACGTTCATAGATCACGGCAACCCTGTCCTGGTCCCGGCGCACAGGCCTTGCCAGATAAAGGAACAATCCCGCTCCGAACCCGAACAGGGCCGCCACGCTCAGCAGAATGCCCATGGGTATTCCCTTCCAGGACCGGACAAGGCCCAGCAATTGGAACAGGCGGCTCTGCCGCGCAGCGCTGTAGTCAAGGACCCACTGGTTCCAGACATTGTTCAGGGCATCCCAGTTGAGGCGCACATGATTCCAGACCCGGCCAAGGGCTCCCAGGGTCGGCGTCCCGAACAGGGTGTCCCCCGCCCGGCCGACCAGGGCCTGAGCACCCTGCTCAATACGCAAGGGAGAAACCACTGCCGTGGGATCAATGCGGGTCCAGCCTGCATCCTCCAGCCAGACCTCGGACCAGGCATGGGCATCGGACTGGCGGACAATGAGATACTCTCCCACGGGATTGGGTTCTCCCCCCTGATACCCCACCACAACCCTTGCCGGGATACCTGCCGCACGCATCAGAAAGGAGAAGGCCGAGGCAAAGTGCTCACAATATCCCTTGCGCACGTTGAACAGAAAATCATCCACGGGATCATCCGTGGCCAGAAGGGGCGGATTCAATGTGTAGAAAAATCCGTTGGTTCCCAAATAATCCAGGGCCTTGTCCACGATCTCACGATCAGTGTCACCGGTTGTTCTCCATGACCGTGCCAGATCCCGGGCCTGTTCTCCCCCAAATGCAGGCAGATCAAGCAGTGCATCCACATCGCCGGTCACCCGATTCGGGCAGTCCGGACATGAGACAAGGGAATACCGCAACCGCGTTGCAATCTTTGCTGGCGCCTTCAGGGTCAGATCCTGCGTCAGGACCACGCCCGGGGGTGCTTTCAAAGGAAAATCAAGGGCGTACATCCATTTCTGATCCGATGGTTCGGCCGTGATCGTGTACCGGACCATGGTGTCTGCTACCAGATCCCCTGCCCGGCCTGGTCCGGGAACGGCCTGGCCCTGCGTCCAGCTTCGGCCATCAAACCGGGAAAGCACAAGCACTCTCCAGTACAGGGAACCCCTGGAGGGCATGAGATCGCCCTCAAAACGGACCCGGAAGGCAACGCCCCGGTCCCGGGCCAAAGAACTGATCCGCCCGGGCTCCATCACATCGGAAAGACCGGTCACCCCGGTTGTCTGCGGCGTTCTGACCCCCCACAAACTTCCTGAAAGGCGGGGGAACAGCACAAAAAGCACCAGGGCCAGAGGCAGGGCCTGCCCAAGGAGCACACAGGTTTTTTTGAGATGTTCTCGGGTCTGCCCTTCCACATGGTTGATCCTCATCTGCACCATGGTCGCCAGAATCACGCACATGATCATGTAACCGGCCATGGCCAGGGACTGGGAATAGAGAACATTGGTCAGGATCAGAAAATAGGCCAAAAGGACCGTGACCATCCTGTCCCGATGGGTTCGCGTCTCAAGGGGTTTCAGAGCGAGCATCAGGCAAAGAAGCCCCACCCCGGCATCACGGCTTGGAGCGCCGGCAAAACTCAAGGCCGCACCGGCCGTGCACCCCAGAGCCAGTCCCACCATCACCCGCCGGGAAAGGAACCCCATCCCCTTGCGACGCATGAAAAACGCACCCATCCAGGACAAGCCGCACAACACGCTGATCCACACGGGAACCCGAACCACATGGGGCGCAAAAACCACCGCCAGCAGGACGAGAATCAGATTATCGGTCCGCAGGTCTTTTATCGTCATCCTTCACCCCCTGCGTCCATTCCATACGAGGCAAGACGCATCAGGCACTCATGCCGGTGATCCGGCCCCTGATCCACGTCCGAAACATGCCCTGGGAGTTCCAGCCAATAGGGAACCCCTTGTTTGTCAGCAGCCAGAACCATGGCGCAAAGTTTTGCAAGACGTTCTTCATCCGATCCTGCTACATCATCCCAACAAAGGCCCACATGACGCCTGGAACCGGTGACAAACTCCTTGGTCAGCAGCCCGGTTCCCCGGGAGGATGCCTTCCAGGCAACCCGCTGCAGGGGATCACCGGGAACATACGGTCTGAGTCCCTGGAAATCATCGCTTCCAGGCTGCCTGCCCATGCCCTGATCCCTGCCGACATGGCCGGACGTTTTCTGGGATACCAGCGTGACAGGTCCGGATGGTTCGGGAAAGACCGCACAGGTTTTCCTGACGGCCACCGTGGACCAGGCCCGAAAGAGTCCCAGAGGATAGGTTGTGGAGATGACCATGGGGGGCAGGGGATGGATTCCCCGGGGTCTTCCCTTGCCAACGACCTTGACTACCCGAGTCTTTCCCGGGTGCAGATCCACGCTACGGGGAAAAAGCGGCTCTCCGGCCAAGGTGATTCGGATGTCGTGCACCTGACGAAACCGGGACCGGCAATGCACATGCAGGATCAAAGGAGCAGGAGCAAACACCTCGTCGGCCTCCACCCTGGTTATGTGGAGCCCGCGCAGCTGGGCATGGGCATGAAAGATGGAGACAAAACCCATGCTGGCCAAAAGAAAGGTCAAAAACAAACCGAGGTTGTTGGTGTAATTGAGGGAGCCCACGAGCAGGGCGATGAGCAGGAGGGCAAACAAAAGCCCACATTTGGTGGGAAGAATGAAGATGTGCCGGCCATCAAGAACAACGGGCAGCTCGACCCGAGGCCGCCTGTCCAACCAGTAGCGGATGCCAGGAGGGGAGTTCATAGGGGAACCGGAACAGAATCAAGAAGTTCGCTGACTTCCTCAACCCCCACAGCACCCTGCCCCGAGGCCGGGGACAACCGGTGAATGGCCACAAAGGGGAAAACATCCTGGATATCCTCGGGCATGACATACTCCCGGCCCTGGACAAAGGCCCAGGCCTTGGCTCCCCGCAGCAGGGCCAGACCGGCCCGGGGAGAGAGTCCGGCCAGAAAACGGTCGCTGGTCCTGCTGGCCTCCAGAATGGACCGGATATAGCTGATCAGGATATCTGAAACATGGACCTCATCCACCCGGTGTTGCAGATGCAGGAGTGTTGCCGCGTCAATAACCGGTTCAAGGTGCATCGGCCGTGTTGTTGCGGCGTCCTGCCTGAGAAGGGTCTGTTCCGCCTGGGCATCGGGATAGCCCATGGCCAGACGAAAAAGAAACCGATCCTTCTGGGATTCGGGCAGGGCAAAGGTTCCTGCCTGTTCCAGGGGATTCTGGGTGGCAATGACGAAAAACGGGGATTTGAGGGACCGGGTTTGGCCCTCCACTGTGATCTGCCCCTCTTCCATGGCCTCAAGCAGGGCAGACTGGGTCTTGGGTGTGGCTCGATTGATTTCGTCGGCCAGAAGAACCTGGGTGAACACGGGTCCGGGATGAAAGGTGAAAAGACCCGCGTTTTGCTCGTACACGGACACCCCCAGGATATCCCCGGGCAGAAGATCCGCAGTGAACTGAATACGGGAAAACTCCAGGCCAAAAACCCTGGCCAGACTCTGGGCCAGGGTTGTTTTGCCGATGCCGGGCAGATCCTCAATGAGCAAATGCCCCCGGGCCAGGAAACAGGTCAGGGCCAGCCTGATCTGCTCCCTCTTGCCCAGGACCACCGTGCTGATGGCGTCCACGGCCGAATCCAGGATATGCTGCATGCACCCTTTCATCCTTGAAGCCCGGGATGACCTACCCCGGGCTTCCTGAGATTACACCTTCTTGACTTCCTTGTACCATCCGCTGGACTGTTCCAACAACTCGTTGATCCGGTTGACCATCTTGTGGGGATCCGAAAGATACCCCTCAAGAAGAAGTGACGACTCGTAAAGCTGCTCGATACACGCGCCCAGATAGAGATCGTTTTCGTCCGCGCCGAATATGGCAATCAGGTTCCGGACCAGGGGATGATCGGCATTGATTTCCATGGCCTTGGGAGGAATGGTATCATCCTTGGCACCGCCGCCCACAAGGCGCATGATCTTCTGCATGTGGGAACTCATGGTGCCGTCCGGGCTGACCAGGCAGGCCGGGCTGGTGGTCAGGCGGTCGGACAGCCGGACCTCGGTGACCTTTTCTCCCAGAATATCCTGCATCTTCTTCAAAAGCCGATCCAGGATCTTGGAGTCGTCCTTGGAGAGTTCTTCCACCGGTTTTTTCTCGTCCTTGTCGGTGTCGGCAAAATCATCAAGGTTTTTGAGATCCGCATTTTCAGCTGCCTTGAGCTTGAACTTCTCGAACTCGCCCACGGCCTCCAGAGCAAACTCGTCAATGGGCTCGTAAAGATAAAGCACCTCGATCCCCTTTTTCCTGAAAATTTCGAAATGGGGATTGAGTTCCACGGCTTCTCTGCTCTGGCCCGAGATGTAATAGATTTCCTTTTGCCCTTCCTTGGCCCGGGAGATGTAATCGGCCAGAGAGGTCAATTCATCCTTGCTCTCGTGGATGGACGAATTGAACCGGAGCAGGCCGGCAAAGCGGTCCTTGTGGGCAAAATCCATGTACCCGATCTTGAAGATCTTGGAGTGTTCCTTCCAGAATGCGGCGTACTTGTCCGGATCGCTCTTGGCCATCTTTTCCAGGGCCGAAAGAATCTGCTTGGTGATGGTGGACTTGATCTTGGCGATGACCCGATTTTCCTGCAGGGTTTCACGAGAAATGTTCAAGGGGAGGTCTTCGGTGTCCACAACCCCCTTCATGAATCCGAGGTACTGGGGCAGAAGGTCCTTGTTTTCTTTCTGAATGAGAACCCGTCGCACATAAAGATCAAGCCCGTACTTGTCCCGCTCCTGGTTGAAAATGTCGTAGTCCTTCTTGGGGATGAACATGAGGGCCTTGAACTGCACCGGGGCATCCACGGATATGTGCAGGGTCTCCAGGGGCGGTTCGCTGTCATAGGTCAAAAACTTGTAGAACTCGTCATATTGTTCCTGCTTGACGGAAAATTTGGGCTCCCGCCACAGGGCCGTGACCTGGTTCACGGTTTCCTCACCCATTTTGATGGGGAAAGAAATGAAGTTGGAGTGGGTCTTGATGATGTGCTTGATGCGGTTCTCGGTGGCATACTCCTTGTGGTCTTCCTTGAGATGGATCTCAATGGTTGTTCCCCGGGGCAAAGATTCGTCCAGGGTTTCCACGTCATAGGAACCCAATCCGTCCGAAGTCCAACGTACCGGTTTCTCGTCGCTTCTATAGGATTGCGACGTGACCACAACCTTGTGGGCAACCATGAATACGGAATAAAAGCCCACACCAAAGCGGCCAATGATATCGCTGGCGTCCTTGTTCTCCTTGCTTTCCCGGGCCATGTTTTCCAGAAACTGTTCGGAACCCGAATGGGCAATGGTTCCCAGAAACCGGACAATTTCATCCCGGCTCATGCCGATACCCGTATCCTTGAGGGTCAGGACATGCTTGTTGTCGTCGGCCTCAAGGGTAATCTCCAAGGGAAGATCCGGATCCTTGACCTCGGTGCCCCTGCTGGTCTCGAAACGGAGCTTGTCCAGGGCATCAGAAGCGTTGGACACCAGTTCACGCAAAAAAATCTCACGGTTGGTGTACAGGGAATTGGTTATGATATCCAAAAGTTTTTTGATTTCGGTCTTGAACTCGCAATGTTCCTGTGCTGCAGCCATATTCTCTCCTTGTGTACACTGACTATGGACTTCAAAAAAAGACGGTAACGCCCGGCCAACAGGGCGTGACCCGATCAGGACCGGATGGCCCGATCAGCGCCTGATTGTCTCTGCGTCTTTCCACACCTGTTCCGCCATAACGGAAGCGAGCATCTTGATAAAACCGATCCCCGGGAAGTCAATATTTACGAACGATCATTCTTGGTATAGGCAATACACCGTTGTCCGGCCAACCATTGCAACCCTTCACGACGTCCATGTCTTTTCTTGCCCATTATTGCGCTCCCCTTCGGAAAAAATATCAGAATCTGATCCGTTACGCAGAAACCAGGGCCAAATACCAGGCATCCGTGGTTTGCGACCTGCATGAGACCCTTGTCTCAAGCAATCTCTTTGAAAAGGGAATCGGGTATGCCATCTTCAGCAGAAAGCTGATCACCGGGGAGATAGCGGCAGGAGTCTTCAGGCTGGACGTATTCTGTCTTGGCGTCCGCACCGCCTACGCCAATGTCATGGACGAAGCAACGTACCAGGAGCGCATCCGCAAGACCAATGAACAAGCGCCCCTGGAGACCATTCACCCGGCATGCTGTTGCAAGCTTGTGGACCAATGCGTGCATTTTGCCCTGAATCTGGGCTTTGGCCCGCACAAGGAATATGATCTGGCCAGAATCATCTTCGGCGATGTGGACCCCGGCGTTTGTCCCAGACGATTCACCTTTGGCAGAAACGGCAGGCCCACCTTCATTCCCCGGGCCGAAGACGATGCGGACCGGTGCCAGAAAATCCTGAATCTCCTCAAGTCCATCTGCGGCCCGGACGGATTCGATTATATACGGGAGTAACCGGTTTCACGGCAAGCATTCTTTCTGCAGGGACCTGCACGCAGGGCTCATGCTGCTGCAGAAGCAATGGCGGACACAGACAGGGCAACAGAACAGATCCCGCCTGCCCTGTGCATGATCCGTCAGGACCCGGGTCGGTCCCCCTTCATCCTGCATCCTGCCGATACACCCGCACCCCGTCCCGGGTGTCCACGATACGGAATCCAGCGGCTGCGATCTCGTCGCGCAGTGCGTCGGCAGCCTTGAAATCCTTTTGTCTGCGCGCCAGGGCCCGCTTGTTGATCAACTCCCGGATGGCCTCGCTGTAGGCACTTTCCCCCAAGGGAATCCCTGAGTAATCCACGATGCCCAAGACCTTATCCATGGACTCCAGCTGATCCCGGCACGCCAGGGCTCCGGCACGGTTCAAACCGCCAGCTGCATGCAGCTGCTTGACCATCTTGCAGAATTTGAACAGCTCCGGCCAGAAATGATGCAGCCCCAGATCCGTGTCAAAGGCATCTCCAAATCCCTGCTTGAGGTCGAACAGGGCCTGTCTGACCTCCTGGCTCACCCCGCCATGGTCTCCAAAGCTATCGGCCCACAGGGTGACCACCAGATCCTGGACATGACGCCAATTGCGCTGCCACATGACCAGATTGTCCCGGGAGGCCGTCAGGGGCTTGTGATAGGACGATGCCAGCAGCCACATTCTGATGGCCCTCGGCTCAATGCCCAGGGCAAGACATTCCTCCATATCGCACAGGGAAAACTCGTCTGACTTGCGATCCACCCCATGGGAAACCATCCAGGCCTTGACCCCAGCCTTGTGTTCCACCGCCCAGATGGAACGCAGATTTTCCAGATGGGGAAAAACCTGATTGGTTCCGGCCAGGCAGACACCAATATCATCAAGCAGATCGACCCCGATACCGGCCATCTGCAAATACCAGGAGGGCCGAACATTGCCCCACTTGGTCTTCAGACAGGTTCCCTCCTTGAGATCCTGCAAGGTGGCCCTTTTGAACAGGGTAAAATCACGCGGATTCTCCTTGACATAATCCGTCAGATCCACGGTCTTGCCAAGGCTCAGCTTGTTCAGGTCAATGCAGCTCAGATCCCCGTACTCCTTGTCTCGCATGATATCGAAATACACGGACCTGAGCTTCTCGTAGGCAAGACCCTTTTCCAGCAGTTTCTCGCACAGGCCCAGCATGGTCTGGACATGGTTGCTCGCCGGTTCGAACACGGCCTCTTCCCCCACCCCCAGCATCCGGGCTGTTGCCGCCACCGACTGCATGCGCATGCGGGTAAACGCTTCCCGGGAAACCTTGGACTCCCTGGCCCCGAGAATGGTCCTGTCGTCATAATCGGCAATGCCCACAACCGCACGGGCTTGTCCCCCCTTGAACTCCGTGTACCGGCGGATGACATCCAAAAGGACCACCCTTCGCCAGGGCTCAAGCTCGGTGACCCGCTCCAGACTGGGGCCAAAGGTGAACAGCCCCAGTGCCCGGCTCGATGCTGCCGGATACACCAGGGATTGCGTTCTGGTATCCAACAGTCCCATGCCTGTTTTTGCCGGCGGTGTGAACAGCGGAGTGGACAAGTACCGATCCCCTCCATCCGGCAGGATACACACCATCAGCCCGGACGTGAGATCACGCGCCACCTGAACAGCACCGGCCATGGCCGCACCGCTGCTCATGCCCACAAAAAGCCCTTCCTTGCGGGCCAAATCCCGACACATGGCAAAAGCATCCTCATCGTCCACATGAATGATACGGTCCAGGGCATGTTTGTCATAGATACCTGGTGGATAGGACTCCTGCATGTTTTTGAGCCCCTGGATGCGATGCCCGGCATAGGGTTCCACAGCAATGACCTCAATGGTCGAATTCAGTTCCTTGAGTCGCTTGCAGATACCCATGGCCGTGCCCGAAGTGCCCAGACAAGCGATCACATGGGTGACCTGGCCATCGGTCTGATCCCAGATTTCCTGACCGGTTCCCCGGTAATGGGCCTCAATGCAGGCCGCATTGTTGTACTGGTCCATGAGCACATAGGTATCCGGTTCTTCACGGGCCAGCCGGTAAGCTTCCTCAATGGCCCCGTCAGTAGCCAGGTGCCCGGGAGTCAGGCGGATATCGGCACCATAGGCACGCAGAATCTTCTTGCGTTCCTCCGAGGCCGATTCCGGCATGAGCAGCATGAGTCTGTACCCCTTGACCGCGCAGACCATGGCCAGTCCAATGCCCGTATTCCCGGAAGTCGGTTCGATGATGATCTTGTCCCGGGTCAGAATGCCCTGCTTTTCAGCGGCCTCGATCATGGCCAGGGCCACCCGGTCTTTGATGGAACCCCCGGGATTGGCAACTTCCATCTTTCCGGCAATGATCACCCCGGGATTGGGGTTGAGACGGTTGATGCGAACAAGGGGCGTCCTGCCAAGGGTCTGAAGTACGTTATGGTGAATCATGATCCGCTTCCGGTTAAGGGAAAGGTCAACAACAGGTGAAAACACGCTTTCTACTCCCAAACGCATTGACACGCAAACAAGGTCCCCGGCTCAGGCATGATCCTCCCGGCCCTGCGAGCCAGCCACATGAGGCTGTAAGGAGCCGTCACCGGCAAGGGACCCGGACCCGAACAACCTGCCGGCGCGCGGCAGATGCCCATCAACGACCATGGAACATAAACACAAGGGGCAGATGGTTCGCCACCATCTGCCCCTTGTGCGTGATGTATTTGTCAGGACTACAAACGCCATACCGTCAGTCCATGCGCCTTGGCCTGGTCACGGTCCAGCATGCCCTTGATATCCGCCACCACGTTGTTCTCCCTTGGCCGGAATACGGACAGAAGATCCTTAGGACGGTACTTTTTGTACGCATCATGGGCCACGGCAATGATCAGGCCATCCAGATCCCTGAACGTTTCCCAGGGTTGCATTTCGATCCCGTACTCCCTTCTGGCCTCAAGGGCATCGGCATAGGGATCATGAACCACAACCTCGCACCCGAATTCCCGGAGTTCGGCAACAATATCGATCACCCGGGTATTTCTGAGGTCAGGACAATTCTCCTTGAAGGTCAGTCCCATGATACCGACACGAGCCCCCTTGATGGTACAGCCGCAGTGGATCATTTTTTTGATCATGGTCTGTGCAACATAGGAACCCATGGAATCGTTGATTCGCCGTCCCGACAGAATGACCTGGGGATGATACCCGAGCTCCTCGGCCTTGAAGGTCAGATAATAGGGGTCCACCCCGATGCAATGGCCCCCCACAAGTCCGGGCCGAAACGGCAGAAAATTCCATTTGGTTCCAGCGGCCTCCAGGACTTCAAGGGTATCAATGCCCATCATGGCAAAAATGTGGGACAGCTCGTTCATGAGAGCGATGTTCAGATCCCGCTGGGTGTTTTCAATGACCTTGGCGGCCTCGGCCACCCGGATGGACGAAGCCCTGTGAGTCCCCGCAGCCACCACGCGCCCGTAGAACGCACCCAGAAGATCGGCAACTTCAGGAGTCTGCCCGGCCACGATCTTGGTAATGGTCTGCAAGGTATGCACCTTGTCTCCCGGATTGATACGCTCGGGCGAATACCCCAGAAAAAAATCCTTGCCGCACACAAGACCGGATTCCCTCTCCAGAATCGGCCCGCACACCTCTTCGGTCACACCCGGATACACTGTGGATTCGTACACAACAATGCTTCCCCGGCGCAGATGCTTTCCCACCACGGTGGAGGCCCCCACAACCGGAGTGAGGTCGGGACGTCGATTCCTGTCTATGGGGGTGGGCACGGCCACCACGATCACTCCGGCCCGTTCTATGGCTGCAGGATCCGAGGTGAACTCCATGTCTGCCTGCTGCAGACGCTCGTTATCCACTTCAAGGGTACGATCCCTGCCGGCCCTGAGTTCGGCAACACGTCCTTCGTTGATATCAAAACCAATAACATCAAAATGTTCGGCAAAAGCCACGGCAAGGGGCAAGCCCACATAGCCCAGTCCGATAACGGCTACAGCCACCTTTTTGTCGGCAAGATCATCATATGTCAGCATAAAAGAACTCTCTGTTAGATGTACAACCCCAAAAACCGGAAGATTGCCTCCAGGGCCCTCTCCCGGCAAAACGGATAAAACAGACCAAGCGGCTGTTGCCCTTCAGGGACACAGGGCAGATATGCACGCCAACCTGACAGCCTTCGACCTTCCATTCCCTGGCAAAAATACGTTTGTCTAGGCAAGGGTAAAGGGTGTGTCAAGAATGCCAGGCAGATGGATCACCCGCCAATACTCACCCCCTGGCGAGCAGTCTGCGCCCAAGTCCCGACCCCCGTTGGATTCTGCGCCCCACGGCCCGGACAATCATCTCCGGGTCACCCACCAGAGTAACCTTTTCCCTGGCCCGGGTAATGGCCGTGTACAGGAGTTCCCGTGTCAAAACAGGGCTGTCGGCATCGGGAAGGACAAGCAGGACATGATCAAACTCCGAACCCTGGCTCTTGTGCACGGTCATGGCAAAGGCGGGTTCATGAGCAGGCAGGCGGACCGGAGCAATGGAACGCATGCTGTCCTGTTCCTGGTCGGGGAAATGGATATGCGGGCGCCCCTTGGCATCAAGGGCCACCAGGCCGATATCCCCGTTGTACAGACGAACCCCGTAATCATTGACCGAAACCATGACCAGGAGTCCTTCCGGCCAGAGAGCATGGCGTTGCATAACGCCCTGGGCCTGGAGAATGTCGCCCACAAGCTTGTTCAGCATGACGGTCCCGCGTGCACCGTCATGCACAGGGGAAAGGATCCTGAATCGTTGCAAAAGGTCATAACGGGTCTTGACCTCGCGGCTGACATAGGCAGGAACATAGCCTTCCTGAATCACCGAAGTGACAACGGATGCAGGATCGCGAACGGTTTGCGTGTTGATCCAGGAAATATCCGGCAATCCGGCATGAAGGATCTCCAGTGCTCTGGCGCCGTCACCATGGCGTATGGCAAGACTCAAGGCCTTGATGCCACTGTCCTCCCGAAATCGATAGCTTTTTGTCAGGGGAACCACCGTATCCAGCAACCCCCGTTCCGGTCCTGATTCGGGCAGCGGTTCGTCAGGATTGTCCTCTGCACCAACGGTTTGGGCATAGTCCCGGACAAAGGACAAGGAAAACACTTCCAGCCGATCCTGACCGCAGATATCCCCGAGCACGGCTCCGGCTTCCACCGAGGCGAGCTGATCCCTGTCGCCCAGAAGAATGAGCCGGGCATGATCCGGCAATGCCCGAACGGTCTTGGCCATAAGGGGAAGATCCACCATGGACACCTCGTCCAGCACCAGCAGATCCACATTCAAGGGGTTGTCCCGATTGTGCCGGAACTCCGGACTTCCGGAAACCCATCCCAAAAGACGATGCAGAGTCACGGCCGCTGTGGGCATGCGTGCGCCCACACCCTCTGGCAGGTGCAGCCGTTTTCCTGCGCCCTGCAGGGAATCCCCAAGGCGTGCGGCCGCCTTGCCCGTTGGTGCGGCCAGGGCAATGCGCAGGGGATGGGGGCTCTGTTCCAGGATCAGGGCCAGAATTTTGGCCACCGTGGTTGTCTTGCCGGTTCCTGGTCCCCCGGAAATGACGCAAAGCCTGCGGGTAACAGCTGCAAAAGCAGCCACTTTCTGCCAGAATCCCCCCTGTCTGGTATCCGGAAAATACCTGTTCAACCCCTGGCCCAAACGATTCATGTCAATCCCGGTTATCCGCTCCCGGGCCAAACGGGTCAGACTGGAGGCCAGTTCGGTCTCGTAGTCGAAATACCGCTTCATGTACAAGCGGAACCCGTCAAGGATGAGAGGTCGATCTTCACCCGGCCTCCCCACCACAAGGGCCCTGCCAAGGCGTTTCAGCCAGGTGGCCTGATCCGGCCAGGCAATGCCGTGAGTACGCAGTTCCCTGACAAGGGCTGCATCCATCCTGGAAAGATCCAGACAGATGTTTCCCTGGCTGGTGTGGCGACTGAGCAGGGCTGTTCCCAGGGTAAGCAGGGCATCATCCTTGTTCTCCAGACGGGCAACAAAGGATGCAAGATGCAGATCAATGGGGGAGAACATCCCGGTTTCCTGCAAAAGAAGAACGGAATCGGGAAAGGAAAACGGAGCCCTTGCCTGTTTCATGATATCATATCCCAAGCTTCCTGCGTGTCGCAAAACTCATGCAATCCCGGCTTCGACATCCCTTTCTCCCATCAAAAACGTTGATAATTCACGGACAAACCCGGGATCAGGTCTTTCCCGGTAGATCCCGTATTCCGGTCCCAACTTCGCATTCACGCCCCGCAGAAAAACATACAGGATACCGCCGAAATCGCGCTCGTAATCATAGGTGTCGGGCAGACGCATGCGCAGATAGGCGTCCAGGGCCACGGTATAGATATGGGACTGGAAAAAATACATATGTTCATCCATGGCCCGGACAAGCTGCTCCTTGTGATACGCCTGAAAATCATTGCCCAGATGGTTGGACTTCCAGTCAACAAGATACCACTTGCCCTGATACCGGAAAACCAGATCAATGAATCCGAGCATAAATCCCTTTCTGGGGGAAAAACGCAACCCTTCCACGCTTCGGGGAAACGGTTCGGGCAGGATCTGTCCCCACCTGGCGTACACCTGACCCAATCCCTGGGGAGTGATTTGTTGCAGAGGATAGTGGAATTCCAGTTCCGGCAGGGTTTCGCGTACCTGACTCAGGGAAAATCCATGGCCAAGATCCACACTCACCACCTCGTGCAGGGCCGCGCTCACCACCGGGGTCCAGGCGTCTTCCATGCCGTAGCGCTGGAGTTTCTCCCGTATCAGCTCGCAACATGCCTCTGAACCTGCCAAGGAAAAATCCAGTTGTTCCAAAACAGCATGCAGCATGGTTCCCGGCCCGGCCCCCCGGGGAAAGGCAAAAAAGGAAGCCTGATCCTCCTGACTGTCTGTCTCCCGGGAGGGTTCAAAGGGTTCGTCAAAACCGGGACGGGCCGTATGCTCCTGGCCCCTGACCAGGGACGAAAAGCTGGATATGCCAAAACGCTGTTCAATGACCCGCTGGCATCTGGGCAGTTCAAGACGTGAGCTCAAGGCCAAATCCGTGAGAGCTGCAGATTGTCCCGGGACATCAGGCATGGGATAGACAGCACATCCGGGAATCTCCCGTTCCAGTTTTCCAAGTTTCTGCAACAGGGTTGCGTTGTCGATCCCCTTCCACGTCTCCACCAGCTCCTGAAGGGCACAATCTCCTTGGGGACGATATTCGGAAAAAAGATAGGCCATGGCCGAGGACTCTCCAGATCCGATCCGTCCGCAGGCCAGATAGCACCGCGACTCGGCCCGGGTCAAAGCCACATAGGCAAGGCGCATGGCTTCTGCCAGGGCCTCCCTGCCCGCCATATCCTGCCGCTCCCGGGATGCCGATGTGCTCAGATCCAGCACCATATTTCCTGCAGCCGGATCGTGAACCAGTACCTCGGCCCCCTTGCCAACCCCATCAAAAAGAAAAGGACAAAAAACAATCGGATATTGCAGCCCCTTGCTCTTGTGAATGGTCACGATCTGCACGGCCAGCTCATCGCTTTCCAACCTGAGCTGATGCTCTTCGTTTTCACCCGCATCCCGGTTGCACTGTTCGGCAAACCAGGCCAGGAGGCCGGACATGTGCAGCTCGTGTTCCTGTTCGGCCCCATGCAGAATTTCCATGAGGTGGAGAACATTGGTCAGCATGCGTTCCCCTCCCTCCAGCCCCAGCAGACGGGGCCGCACGGCCCAGCGGGTCATCATGGCCGAGAAGAAATCCATGAATCCCCGAATCGCCCACGCATCCCGCATATCGGCAAAATCAGTCAGAATCCGATCCCACTCGTCTTCATCGTCTTCCAGATGATCGATCATGGCCATATCAAAACCGAGCATCCTGGTGGACAAGGCCGCCTTGACCCTCGAAGGCGTTCCGCAGGTTGCGACCCCGTCCATGACCCGAAGCAGCTCCTGGGCCTCGTCACTCTGGAAAACATTGCCACTGCCCGCAATGACACAGGGAAGATCACAGGCATGCAGGGCCTTTTGCACCATGACAGCCTGCCTGTTGGTGCGCACCAGCACGGCCAGGTGGCGGGGCTCCACAGGCTGATGATCCTTGCCCACAGTCACAAGGCCCTTTCGGCCCATACGCACAAGGCGCGAAGCCTCGGCCGCAACACCCCGGGCCACCAGCCGGGCTGCGGTCTCCTTGGGAATATCTGTTTTGCTGTTGGGGGCCAGGGTTTCCTTGTCCAGAAACCACAGATGCAGGGGACTTGCTGCCGCCTTGATGCAGGCGGCAGCAAGATCCGGCTGGTCTTCAAATTCGTCATGAAAAAAGGTGCGGATCCCTTCGTGAACAACCAGGTTGCCCCGGGTTTCAGGGGCCGGACGCACCGGATCGAACCCTATTTCCCGAAACACAAAAGGCTGGGTCATCCGGGCGAACACCCGGTTCACTGCCTCCAGAAGCCCTGGCTCGGAACGCCAGTTGGTGTCCATGGTGTATATCCTGTCCACCTGATTGACGGCCTGCATGTAGGTAAAGATATCGGCACCACGAAAACCGTAGATGGCCTGTTTGGGATCGCCAATGAGAAACAGGATATGCGAAGGGGTTTTGAACAGGGTGGAAAAAATGGTGTACTGAACCGGATCGGTATCCTGGAATTCGTCAATGAGCGCAGCCGTGTACGTGGATCTGACGGCCTGGAGCAAAACATTGTTCCCGTTCCTGAGCACATTTCTGACCCGCAAAAGCATGTCATCATAGCCATACACATTGCGGTTCTGTTTGCGTTCGGCCAGTTCACGGATCAGGTACGCGGCAAACCCGGCCTTGAGGGCGACGATCCGATCCCGAAAGGCTGCATCCAGTTGTGTTCGCGCTTTTTCCAGACGATCGCAGGCTTTGAAAAAAGGGTGGTTGGGAGGGGTACTTTTGGCAATACACCTGGTTTGGATACCGGACTGGGTTACCAGTACAAATTTTTCCGGCAGATCCAAAGACGGTTCCTTGTGGGCAAACATGACCTCAAGCCCGCCAAGCAGCTTGGATACTGTTTTGTCGTTATATGAGTTCTTTTTCAGTGGCGGGCGTGTGTAAAGAATCTTGTGCACCTCTTCCCTGCTCTGCTTCCACAGAAAACGCGCCTCGTGGAACCTGCTGGCATAGTCATCCTCGAGCTTGCTGGTGTCGGGTGCATCCCCCTGCGGCTCGACCACGATTTCCTGATGGTTCATGAGGGTCTGGGCCAGGGAACAGAGAACCCGCAGGGAAAATTCACTGGCATGGGTCAGCAGAAAATCCGCAAACAGGGACGAAACGCCGGAACAATGCACCCGCCAGTAATCTTCGGCAATGCCATTGACCAGGGCCGATTGATCCGTGAGGATCTCGGCGTCAAACGTCTCCTGACTTTCAAAGGCATTTTCCGTGAGAATACGCTGACAAAATCCGTGAATGGTACAGACCGCGGCCTCGTCAAATTCCTGCAGGGCCAGGGTCAGCCGGTTCACGGCAAGGTCAGTTTCTCCGGCCGCACGAACTCGGCCGAGAAGGTCCCGCACAACCGGTTCCCTGCTCTCTTCTCCTGTCTGGAGCAGCAAAAGGGCGTCACGTATGCGTCCCCGAATGCGCTCCCGAAGCTCGGCAGTTGCCGCTCGGGTATAGGTGACCACCAGAATCTGCTGTACCCTCAGCCCCTGTTCCAGAAGCAGCCGCAGATACAAGGCGGCAATGGCATAGGTCTTGCCGGTCCCGGCACTGGCCTCAATCAGATTGGCCCCTTCCAGGGCAACCGTGGATATGTCGAGTCTCTCGGCCTTCATTCCTGTCATCCTTGCCTGGTCATCGCCTGCACAAGAGGTCCGAACACCTGTTCGGCCAGTTCTTCAAAGCGCTGGTCAAGGGCGTCCACATCCCTGAAACACAGGGAGAAATAGGGGTTTTCCCTTTCTCCCTTGTTACCGCCATAACCCGACCCCAGCCATGCTGTCCGGGCCTTTGCGCGGCCCCTGGAAAGATCCTTTTTGCTTTCCACAGCAAACACATGGGAGGACTCCGGGAAAAAAGGCAGGCAGGTGTTGTGGCCCTGATCAAACAGATCCACAAGTTCCTCGAGACGTGACAGGGCATCATCCACCGGATCAAAACGCCACGTCCCGTCTTTGGCAACCATCCACGTGGTGCGCACCCCTTTGGACGGAGCAAGAACCTGCAGGACCAGATGGTGAATCCAGGCCCTTAGAAAATCCCTGCCCTTGGCCTTGGCAAACCGTTGCAACACCTGTCCCCGGGGAAAGACATCTCCCAGCAGGGCTGCAATATCATGGTGATGACAAGCAATGGTTCCTGTCAGGGGTTCCAGACCGCCATCCCCGCTGGTTATGGCCTCCACACGCATGCGCATCGCCCCCACCTCTTCCTGCAGGACATCGAACTGTCGCCGCCCCAACGTACCCGGAGGCAGTTTATTGGCTCCCCGAGCCCGGGCAAAGGCTTCTTCCCATCCCTTTGGGTCGGCGTGCATGAGGTCCTCTCCCAGCAGATAGCCGACCAGAAAATCCAAACGCTCCAGAGGTTCCACATCCTGCAGACCATCCTGCCCGGCATGCAGAATGATGCCCAGACGACGCTGCACCAGAAATCTGGCCGGATTGTTCCAGAACTCGAGAAAGACATCCAAAGGGAGTTCCCGGACCGGCTCTTCTTTTAAGGCAAGAGGACCCTGGATAAAGGGAGAGGAGGTTCGCGGCTGAAGCAGTTTGACCGCTCCCTCAAGATTGTCCCGAACATAGCTTGTACAGGGTGAATCCGGATCAAAATAGGAGGGATGAAATCCCTGCAGCCGGTGGATGACGGTCAACCGTTGCGAGAGCGTGCCCTGGTCAAGGGGATAATACCTGTCCAGGTAATCCATGACCTCACTTAAAAGAACACTGGGAGGCAGGGGCGTATTGTCCCGGGCATCCTGACCCAGATAGGAAAAATAGATCTCGTCACGAGCAGATATCAGGGCCTCCAGGAAAAGATACCTGTCATCCATGCGCAGGGAACGATCCCCCTTGCGCATGGCCGTACGAATGAGATCAAAACCCACAGACCGGTCCTGACGGGGAAAGGCCCCGTCGGAAAGTCCCACCAGACAGACGATTTTAAAGGGAATGCTGCGCATGGGCTGCAGGGTGCAGAAGCTCACTCCGCCGGACAGAAAACGACCCCCCGAAGCAACATCCCCGAACGCGTCCCGGAGCAGACAGCGCACCGTTGGAAAATCCAGCTCCCCGTCAAACCCGCTGGCCTCGGCCCGGGCAAAGACATCCTCGATTCCGGTGACCAAATCCAGAAGGCCCTCGGCCAGCGTCTCGCCCGCCTGCATGAGATCACGGATAAGATCCACAAGATCCGTGCGCCACCCCCGCGCCGACCGGGGATGCTCCAGGTTGGTGACATGAGCAAACAGGATGCGTACAAACTCCACAAACCGTCCGAGAATCCCGGCCTGCCCCCCCTCGATCAGGTCAAAGGGAACAATAGCCCCTCCCCGGTTTCCGTCCGCATGCTGATCACGCTCTTGGGTTGCCGATGACCACATCTTCCGGGGCATCATGACCCCGAGCAACATCCTCTCGAGGCCGTTCACCCATGTATGTTCGCCATATCCGGGCAGACCGAGTTGCTGCTTGAAGTCCGCATCAATCCCCCAGTTGATGCCCACGCCCCGTACCCAGTCCCGCACAATGTCCACTTCGTCCGGAGCAAGACCGGCCTTTTCCCGGAAAAACACGGAATCAAGCAGTGAAAGGACAGCCGAGGCCTCGAACCGGGACGTGACCAGATCAAGGACCTGAAAAAATCCCTTGACCGCAGGGTGCTCCTGCTCCCTGGACTGGTCGGCTATGTGAAAGGGAATGAATGTCGATTTGCCCTTGTGGGCACCGAACACCGCCTGGACATAGGGGGCATAGGTTCCAATGTCCGGGCACATGACCACGATGTCCTCGGGCACCAGTTCAGGACGCTTTTCCAAACGGTCCAGAAGATGGTCGTGCAGAACCTCTATCTCCCGCATGGGACTGTGACAGGAAGCAATGCGCACGGAATCGTCAGGCACGAACTCGCCCCGCCCCGTCTGGGGCGGGTTGGTCATGCCCAAAATGTCCCCCTGTATCTCGTGCAACAGGGTATCGTTGCCGGGCTCGACAAACACCTGCATATCCTGCTCAAGCAGCCCGTGCGTCAGAAGCAGATCCTGAAAATCACGGCCCAGTCGTCCCAGGGAGGCAAGCAGATCATTGCCTGTTTCCAGATGACTGAGATCCACATTTTCTCCCTGTTTGACCGCCAGGCGGGCCTTTTCCTTCAGGGAAACAACATCTGCCCAGTATTCCTGACAGGGGCTCAGAAGATACAGGGAAACAGGGATATGCCTTCCCAGCCCGCTCAAGATATCCAGATACATGGGGGGGAGACTCGATATGCCGAACACGGCCAGTCTCCGGGGAAACCCTTGGGGCAGGGTCCTTGTTGCCGCCAGACGGTCAAGAAACCGCCGGGTCAGGGAGGCCCGATGGTTGGTGGCGCCGAGCCGGGCCACCAGTTGTTGCCACAGGCAGGACTGCCAGCCTTCGTGTTCATTACCCGGAAACATGGTCTTTCCCTGTTCCCAGGCCACAACCATGTCCGGGCGGAAAATGAGATACTGGTCAAAATGGTAGGCTATCTTTTCGGCCAGCTGATAGATCTTTATTCCCCGTCCGTCCCGCAGGTAACCGGCCAGCGCTCTTCCCTCGGGCCCCTTGACGAATCCGGGCAGGATATCCATGAGCTCCCAGACCATGTTCTCCTTGGCAAAGGGATAGTCCTCGGGTGTATCCGGAAGCAGAAGCCTGAACAGGTCATAAAAAAAGACCACGGGAAAGCTGAAGCGCATGTTGGCACAGATCTTCAGGCGACGGGCCAGTTCCAGGGAAAGATACCTGGCCATGCCCTGGCTCTGGACCATGACGCATTCAGGCTCAAAGGGATCATCCAGAGGACGAGCAAGGGCATGGGCCAGCTGATCCACCAGATCCTCCAGACGATTGCCCAGAAAGGTCCTGCATCCGGTTTGCATGGATTTATTCCTCGACCACCAGCCCCACCTGAGGGGCGATTTCCGCGACCGCACCGATGGCCAGGGTCAGAAAGGCCCCCAGTTCCAGGCCGATTTTGTCGCACTCACGAATGACGTCGCGGTTCACCGAAGCGGCAAAGGCTTTGTCCTTCATCTTCTTTTTCAGACTCTTGGCCTTCATGCCCTGCATACGCGTCGGTCTGACCAGGGCCGCGGTATGGATCAGCCCGGTCACGGTCTCTCCGCATCTGAGGGCAAAATCCAGGTCTGTTTCCGGCTCGACCCCGGTCATGTCGTTGTGGGCCCGGATGGCGTGCAGGGCTTCATCCGGAAGCTGGCCTTCGAGCATGTCCGCCCCCACCATCCCGTGTTGCTCGGGCGTGTCGGCAACCATGGAATAATCCAGATCATGAAGCAGGCCGGCCATGCCCCACACGGCCTCGTCCTGTCCCTTTTCCCGGGCCAGGGCCTTGAGCACGGCTTCGGATTCAAGGCAGTGGTTGATGAGACTTTTTTGAGGGACATGCGCCTGCAACAGTTCCAGGGCGTGGTCACGTGTAAGCATGGTCGTATTCTCCTTGTCGTTGAAAAGAGCCGTCATCCGGAATAATGACATGGGTTTGCTTTCCTACTCCACCAGCGCGTCACCTTCAAGCGGCAAGGGCATCAAAAAACATCCCCGGAATCTTCCGATTCCGGGGATGTGGGAGTGTTTGCAGCCGGGCCAACGACCTGGACAAACAGGATACACGACACGGTAGCCCTCATCCGGGGCTACTGGCGCATTCTCTCGATGATCCTGCTCAAATCCGTGGCCAATTGGGACAAACTGCTCACGGCATTGGCCGACTCGCTCATGGTCTGGGCCGTTTCCGAGGCAATGACGTTCACCTCTTCGGCCGAACGGGCAATCTGTTCCGACGAAACAGACTGCTCTTCCGAGGCCGTGGCTATGGCTCGGACCTGATCGGCCGAGGCGTCTACCAAACCTACGATATGTTTCAGGGAGGATCCGGCCCGCTTGCCAAGCTCTGCCGTTGTTGTCACTTCCTCATGGGCCAGGTCCATTTCGCCCAAGCTGGTTTTGGTCCCGCTTTGGATACCATGGACCACCGAGGCCACTTCCTTGGTGGCGGACATGGTCTTTTCGGCCAGTTTACGAACCTCGTCGGCCACCACGGCAAAGCCTCGGCCTGCCTCTCCTGCCCGGGCCGCTTCAATGGCGGCATTCAAGGCCAACAGATTGGTCTGATCGGCAATGTCATTGATCACGTTGATAATGGTGCCGATTTCGTCGGACTGAGTACCCAGCGCGTCCATATGGACTTTCATCTGCTTAACCCGTTCCTGAACCCTGCCGATGGCAGCAATGGCCTTATTGACATCTTCCATGCCCGTCTGGGCCTGTTTCTTGGTCTGCTCAGCATTGGTCGCGGCTTCGGAGGCGTTCTGGGCAACCTCCATGACCGTGGCGTTCATTTGTTCCACCGCCGTTGCCATCTCCGTGATCCGTGCACGTTGTTCGTCAGCACCCCGGCTGGCCTGGGCAACCTGATCAGCCAATTGTTCGGCAGCCGTGGCAACGCTTCCCGAAATGGAATGGGCATCATTGGCCGCTTCAGCAATAATGGCGTTCTGGGTTTCAATGGTCTTTTGCTGGGCCCTGATTTCCGAAAGATCCGTGATGATGGCAAAGGCCCCAATGAGCGTGTTGTCCAGATCGTACAGGGGAGCGGCATCAATGAGCCCATATATCTCATGGCCCTGGCGATGTTTCACGTCCATGTGCTGTTTCTCGATGACCACCTTGTCCCGCATGACCTTCCCCACCACAGTGGGATGGTTGGGGTCATTGTACAGGAATTCGGCAATGGAACTGCCAACATACTCCTCGGGTGTCCCCTCCAGGCCAAGAAGTTCCAAAATGGCCTTGTTAACAAAAGTGATACGCTCCTTTTCATCGACCACATAGCAAGGCACGGTCATGCCGTGCAGGATACCCCTGGAAAACCCGAGTTGTTCCTTGAGAACATTGACCATTTTTCCCAGATTGTCCGAAAGGACACCCAGTTCATCGGGTGAGCCATCATCAAACCTAGCTGAAAAATCTCCTTGTGAAACCTTGTGAGAGGCCCCCAGAATAGCGGCGATACGGTTGATCACGCCAACATGAATGAATCTGGTTACCAGGCCGATCAATACGAGCAGACCGATGATGCAGACAATAATGATCTTGACGATATGGGAATTGATGGTCTCCAACTGACCGGTAACATCCTGGACAAAGACCATGGACCCCAGAATACGTTTGGACGAACCGTGACAATGATAGCATGAAGGCGCATTCATGATCGACAAAGATCGGACAAACAGATCTTTGTCTTCCGCTTGGATCAGAGCATGCTCAGCCATCTGGTCCTCAATGGCCTTGAGAGCAAAATCCGCCACCTGTGACTCGTTGTAGTATTGTTTGAAATCCTTGCGCACTGCCTGGGGATCCGTGCTGTAGGTCACGTTGCCCCTGTAATCCGTGAGAAACAGCTTGGTGTCGGGAAATTGTCGGGCAACAGCCTTGATCTCCTCGCGGGTGCCCTCATCATTGCCGATGATCATGGGACGCTCAATGGCGTGCATGAGCAATTCAGCCGAACGGCTCACCCCTTCTCCCAGCTGTCCCACCATACCTGTATACTGCCAATAGATGGCCAGGCCAACAACACCTGCAAAACCGAGAAAGGAAAGAGCAGAAACAAGAAGACCTATCTTGGCATTGAGGGATTTTCTGAATATGTTCATAAATCCTCCTAATGCGCACCGCTATGGAGCAGCGGTTTGTAGTTGAAGTCCTTGACCCGTTGCGCATTGTGACAATGGGAACAGGTAGTGATGGTCGGAGTACGGGTAATCAGTTCCGGATCGCCATCACCGGCCACATGTTCTTTGCCCGGACCGTGACAGGTCTCGCAGCCCACATCAGCGAATTGCGGCGTCTTATCATAGGAAACAAAGCCCCCCTTCTTGTATCCGGTTGTATGGCATCCAAAACAGCTTTGCTGTTCTTCGGGCTCAAGCTTGGGCAACATTTTCTCGACTTTATCCCATGAATGTGCCTTTTTGGAATATTTCATAAAGGTCGCATACTCTTCTTCATGGCAAGCACTGCAGGACTTTGACCCCACATACTCGCCCGCGCTGGCCGGGGCAGCGGCCAACAGTCCACCCCAAAACCAGATCATACCAACAATCAACAGTCGTACCATCATACGCATCTCCCACCTGCCTTGTTGAATCGTCTTTGCGCACCGAACATTCTCCCCAGCGACCTCACCTGAAAGCTGAAGCCACCATGGAAATCGTTGTTGCCGGTAAGCCGCCCGCAGTCCATTCTGATAGACCTTGAGGTAAACGCATTCATTCATACAACCATCTCCCGAGTGCGTGATGTTTCGAACATTCAAGGAGCCTTATCGTCATACAAATTGTGGAAGACTTAATCGCAACAAAGGATCGCGTCAATGACTTTTCGAAACAAACCCAACAGACCCTAGAAACTGCACGAAGAATCCGAAACATTTGTCTGACTATGACGACCATTACCCGTACAAGCACAGCCAACCGCCCTACCTTATATATGTAAGGGAAAAAGGACTTTTTTTGGCCAGCAAATACACTGGACCGCTGTCAAGAATGTTGGACAAGGGCTTGGGCCCTCAATATCCGTAACTGTTCACCGGAACGCGGTCCCCGTCCCTGCCAGGTTGCGGGAAGATGAATATTATGGATGATCCTGAAATCATGAAGAACCCGATCCGTCATGTCGATTCCGCCATCAGCAACCACCAGGGCACATAAGTTACCTAGCAGTTCCCTTGATCCCACGCTGGTCAGCAGATCCACCCGCGTACCAGGGCGCAAGATATCGTACCGGGCCAGAGTCATATGCCATCTGGATGCAGCCATGCCTGCCCGCACCAATCCGCTGGGCAGACGCAACCGTTTTCCCAGCTTCCGGACGATGTCCACCCCGGCCCTGTCATGGCCATGGTGGGCCGGCCGCACATCCTGCGGGGTCATGATCTTGCCCAGATCGTGACATAATCCCATCCAGACCCGGACAGAATCGCCGGCCAGACGGTCCATGACCTGACACAGATGCTCCAGCAGGGTTTCGTCATGATAGGGAACCGGTCCTGCCGGAACCTGTGCCGCCTGTTCCAGCTCCTCGAACCACCCCTTCAGCGCGCCTCCTTGACGACAGATGGTCACGAACCTGGCTGGCTCAGATCCAGCCAGACTTTTCATCAATTCCTTGCCCACCCTTTCAGCAGGCAGATGGCGACACGCCCCCTTGGCAGCCACCCGGCGCATGACCGCAAGCAGATGGGGATGCACGGAAAAATCCGGAAGACAGGCGGCAAACCGGGCTGCCCGGTACACCCTGGCCGGATCGACAAAAAAGTTGTCGTCCGCAACAGGATAGAGGAGCTTTGCCCGCAGATGCTCCAACGCACTGGGATGGGCAATGATCCTGCCATCCTCGTCCATGGCCAGGGCATTGATGGTCAGGTCCCTTGTCTCCAGATCCTCTTCAATGGTCTTGGCCGTGGAAAGCGTGTATTCGTCGCCGTGCACATAATAAACAGCAATCTTTTTCCCCACGGGCTTGGCGTGGGGATAGCGACGCAACAGCTGTTCCCTGGTCCCGCCAATAACAACATAATCCCTGTCGCCAACAGGTCTGTCCAACAGAAGATCCCGGACGGCCCCGCCAACGAGATACCTGCGCCAAGGTCTATTTTTCATCTACGGATTCAGCGAGCTGTCGGAAGATATCGTCGCGAACAATGGTGTTCTTGCCCAGGGCCTTTGCTGCATACAGGTAACGATCAGCCCGCTCAATCAGCCGGGTTGCTGTTTCTCCGGGCCGATGCTCGGCCACACCTGCACTTATGGTCTTGTGAACAGGTCGCGACATGCTGTCCCGGCACTGGACCATCCGCGCAAAACTGCGACGTATGCGCTCAGCCACCTGCACGGCTTCCGGGTTTTCCGTTTCAGGAAGCAGGATGACAAACTCTTCCCCGCCATACCGAAAGGCAGTGTCGTTTTTCCTGACCACCTTCAAGATAACTTGGGCCAGATTTTTCAGCACGTGGTCCCCCATGGGATGACCAAAGGTATCGTTGTATTGCTTGAAATCATCGATATCCATGAAAATGAGAGAAAGCGTATGCCCATACCGATGGCACCGCTCCAATTCGACATCTATCTGGTTGAAAAAATGACGGGAATTGTAAAGGCCCGTGAGCCCATCCTTGATACTGAGCTCACGAAACTTTTGTTCGCTTTCCCGCAATCGCCTTTCAATCAGTTTGCGTTTGCTGATCTCCCGCTCGAGATCCGATGTGCGGATCCGCACCTGCTCTTCAAGATGTTCCTGATACTGCTGGTTTTCACGGATCAATCTTCGCCGTTCCAAGGCCTTGTTCAAGGCATGATCCAGCACGGCAAAATTGCTCAAGGGCTTGGTGACAAAATCCCAGGCTCCCAGGCGCAAGGCATCAATGGCGTCCTGGATGACCCCCGTTCCGGAGACTACAATCACCGGTGTGGTGGGTGACTTCCGGGTAATGGTCTTGATGACTTCGAGGCCATCAACCTCAGGCATCCTCAAATCCACGAGAACCAATGTGGGATTTTTGCGAAAGAACATCTCAAGACCCTTTCGTCCGCCTTCCGCCAGGAACACCTCGAACCCCCGCTCGGAAAGATACTCCCCAAGGGTATCCAGAATGAGGGATTCGTCATCAATAACAAGCACCGACAGCCTTTCAATTTGCATGGAAAAATACCTGGTTTTCGGCGACGCCCCTGGACGATCAGGTCATATCCGGGTTCGACGCCAGGAATGAAAAAGATTGACAACCTCTCACGGATGCTTATTTGTACTTTTCACCAAATAACACTCAAACAGGCCGTTCAGAGCTGATTGCAGGCATTTTTCATGCCGGGTGGCAGGTAAAAAGGTTGCGGACCCATTTGACAAACTCCCAACCGGTATTTACCTAGCAACCAACTTTTCTGAACAGGAGGAAAACTATGTTTGAATTGACAAAGGCCGCCCAGGAGCAGCTTGAGCGACAATTTGAAAATCAGGACATCATGCCCATTCGGGTGTACATGGCGGCTGGCTGAGGCGGGCCGCGCCTGGCACTTGCTCTGGACGAGCAAAAAGAAAACGATAATACGTACACATTTGGCGATTTTACATTTGTGGTCGACAAGGCGCTCATGGCTACGGCCGCACCTGTCAAGGTTGAATTCGATCAGCATTACGGTTTTTCCGTATCTTCGAGCATGAAGATGGATTCCTCGGGTTGTTCGGGATGCGGCGGGTCGTGTTCGGGCTAATAGCTTGAAATACATTTTATTGCAAACAAAAGGACCGGAAAACCGGTCCTTTTGTTTTATGTGCACCTACAGGAGTTGGCAGGAATCAACAACATCCCCACTCTCTGGCCACATCCTTGGGTCCGAGCACCCTGTATCCTTCCTGCTTCAACGCACTCACAACCTTTTCAGGCTCTTCAACACCGATTCTGAACACGAGCATTCTTGCCGTGGCATGATAAAATGTTGCCGTGGCAATAATGTTGACCCCCATATCAGCGAGCAACCGGGTCACGCTGGCCATGACCCCGCTCTTGTCCTCCACCTCGATGCAAATGCGTGACCCCGACTGGTTGAGCCCCATCTCCTCGACCAGTACATCGAGCATGACACTACGGCTGATGTAGCCCAGGAAACGTTGATTGGCATCAACAACAGCCAGTCCGGCAAGATTCTGCTCATGCATGATCTGGGCAGCCCTCTCAATCTCCATTTCCGGACTCACACACGGGGGATTGCCCTTGACCACATCCTTGACCGTCAGTTCGTCCAGAAGATAGTTGAGCTCATGACGACTCAGGGTTGTGGCCGGTGAGGGCAAGGCAGCGCGGACATCCTCGCGCGTCACATATCCGGTCAATTTCCCGTTTGTCAGGACCATGAGCATCCACAACCGGTTCTCTTCCATAATCCGATCGGCCTCGACAACAAGGGTTTCGGGACCGATGGTGGGTGTATCCTTGAGCATTTTCAAGCCTACAAACATACTCTCTCCTTATCGTGTGTATTTATGCTGCAAGTACAAAAGATGCCCTGACCGCCAGATTTACCCAAACGGGGCAGCAGCCAACCGTCTGATTTTTCCATAAAACCCGACAATCCCAAACAACCTGTCATGGATATGTCCTGCACAGATGTCTGCTTGCAACTTCAGAATTGTCACGGCAACAACGAATACGAACTTGCCCGGTTTGGGTCAACCATCCAACTTCCCTGACATTGCATTTTCCTTCGTTTTGAAAAATTCTTGGCGTGAAGAAAGCAGTGGTTGCAACGTAGACCTTTTCCAGTCATTCTTGTGCTGACTCTTATGAGCGATCAAGACCCAGGAGCCCCGTGCGCATGATAATCTATCTTCTTGGCGATACCTTTTTCTCTTTAAGAACATGTCTACGTCGCAGTCTGCCTTTTACCGCATCCCTGTTTGTCGGGATACTTCTGATGGTTTTTACCTCTTCCGCCTGGGCTACCCCCCCTCGACTCGTTTTTGCCAAGCGCTCCGTCAACCGGAGTCATGTTGTCTACACCATCAAGAAGGGGGACTATCTGTACGCCATTTTCCGCAAACTCGGATTTGCGGAGCAGGAGATCCCCCGAGCCATCAGAACCACCCAGCACCTCAACCCGAGCCTGGACCTGTCGGCCCCCCTGCTTCCCGGCCAGACCATCCGCCTGCCCCTGCCCCCAGGGCAAACAGCTTCCCTTGCAAACAACGACCAGCCAAGTTCTGCGGCTCCATCAGCTCAACGGCCCCTGCCAACCCCCGCCTCCACAACCTATACCTTCAGGCAGGGAGACACGGTACTGAGCGTTTTGCGCCAGAAAACAGGCCTGACTACCCAGGCAATCATCAGAACCTATCTGGGAACCTTTCTGGCCAGCAACCGGCATATCACTGACCTCAACATGATCCATCCCGGCCAGCGCATCATCATTCCATCCCTGCCCCAGGCCGAACGCCTGCCATCCTCCCATGCAACCAGGGACGCCAGTCCTGCCAGGACAATGCCCGCCAAGCCATCCCTCTATGACCAGTTGTCCCCCCGGGAGGGACAGGCCTGGGTCAAGACAATGCTCACGGCCATGGGATTTGCCTTTGCCCGGGGCCATGAAACCTTTGTACCGCATGCAAGCCGCGGATGGTTGCGAATCAACACAACCCGCACGCCCCTGGTCACCACCCCCTGGGGCGAACTGGTTGTTTTCATGGACGAGTCGTCAACATCTCCCGCTCCGGACCTGGTCCACGGGTCAAAGATCTCCGTGTGCAGGGTTCCCGACACCTGGAATCCGTACCTTGTGGTCCAGGCCCTGGCCCGCCGATTTCCGGAACACCTCGCCACCGAGCCTGCTCCCCTTCGAAAACATATTGGCGGACAGCATGTTTCCGTACACGCCGACATCATGATCCAGTCACGCTGGACCTCGTCCCCCATCACCTATGGCTTCACCCTTCTCCAAGACCGGGAACACCCTTTCCCGTCCCTGCTGGCCTCCCTGCTGCATCACGGCCATATTCGCCTTGTTCAGGGACGTCTTCTGGACCACCACGCGATCCAACTGATCAACCAGCCGTTCATCCGTCCAGAAGACATGTACGTGCCCACCATCACCCGTCAGGAGCTCCTGTCCCGGTACCATGACCGGCATGGCAGGACCTATCCGGTCAAGGGCCTTGCACCTGCTGCCCAACCCGACCTCACATCCATGGACATGACCTTCCACTGGACCGCTGGCCGCAGCCTGGTCTCCCTTACTTGTTCCGTACAACGCTTGCAGACCGAAGAGCAGACAATCATCCTTCTTGACCAGGATTCCAAATATCCTTATCTCGTCGCTCTGCTCAGGCTCAAGGGAATGGCGTGTCATGCCCTTGCCCCGTCACAAACCATGCCCAACCCCGCAACAAGGCCTTCACCATGACCAACATGGCCATCCGGTTTTACGGACAACTCCGAAACATTCCCCAGGACAAACTGCCCCCCATCCGGGAGCTCTTGAGGGACTTCGAACTCTTTGAGCAGGAAAACGCCCTGGATTTCGAATACGAGGGCATGTATATGGACCATGAACCCTATCTGGAACAGATACAGGCCATTCTGGGTGAGCAAGCCAATGGCCAGGCGGACTTCATCGACCTCATCGAATGGAAAATGTTCCGATATGTCATTGAGCAGGGGACCATCACCGAACACGCCATCCCTCTCAATGAGGTTCTGGAAAAATACAACACCGAATGAGCCCTTGTTCGGTCCCGCCCTGCCGGGATCGCGGAAAAAATCATTTGCAAAAGCACAAGGCTCCTGTTTATGGATGCAATGCTGCTGGCGTGGGCATATCCTTTGTCATGACCAACGCCGGGCAGTGATGGTGCTTGTGTTGCTTCCCCGCGTTTTTGCGGCACCCGGCAATGCCGGTTTGCTCGACCAATCCAACACATTGTTTCCTCCGACGAGATCATGACCCCTTCCGTACCCAAGCAGACAGTCTTTGACGTCATCATTGTTGGCGGCGGCCCGGCCGGCCTCTTTTCCGCCTATTATCTTTCCGCCCATTCCAACCTGAGCGTTTTGCTCATTGAAAAGGGCAAACCATCCCTGAAACGTCAGTGCCCCATCAGTGGTGACGAACACGGGGAGTGCATCAAGTGCAGACCCTGCAACATCCTTTCGGGCATCGGCGGTGCCGGACTGTTTTCCGATGGCAAGCTCAATTTTATCCACAAGCTGGGCAAGACCGATCTGACCCAGTTCATGCCCGTCTCCCAGGCCAAGGCCCTCATCGAGGAAACCGAACAGATTTTCAACGCCTATGGCATGGACGGCCAGGTCTATCCCACGGATATGGAAGCGGCCGAGGCCATCAGAAGACGTTCCCGCAAACATGGTGTTGACCTGCTGCTCATCAAGCAGAAACATCTGGGCAGTGACCGTCTCCCCCAGCACATGACCAGGATGGTCGAGGCCATGCGTGAAAACATCGTCATCCACACCTCGGAGACGGCCAAGGATATCGTGGTCAAAAACGGGGAAATCCGTGGCGTGGTCACCAACCGGACCACCTATTCGGCCAAGAGCGTCATTCTGGCTCCCGGCCGTGTGGGCGCCGAATGGATGGGTACTCTGGCCACCAAATACAAACTCCCCCTGTTTCAGCGGGGCATTGAGGTCGGGGTGCGCGTGGAGGTGCACAAGGAAATCATGCAGGACCTCTGCGACATCATCTATGACCCGACCTTTTTCATCCAGACCCAGAAATACGACGATCAGACCCGCACATTCTGCACCAATCAGGGCGGTTACGTGGCCCTGGAAAATTATCAGAATTTTGTCTGCGTGAACGGCCACGCCTACATGGACAAGAAATCCGACAACACCAACTTCGCGTTTCTGTCCAAGGTAGTGCTGAACGATCCCGTCACTGACAACCAGGCCTATGGAGAATCCATTGGCAAACTGGCCACCCTTATTGGCGGCGGCAAGCCCTTGCTCCAGCGATTTGGAGATCTCAAACGGGGACGCCGGTCAACCTGGTCCCGCATCCGCAAGAGCTATGTGGAGCCGACCCTGACCAACGTGGTGTGCGGTGACCTGGCCATGGCCCTGCCCGAGAGGATTCTGACCAATATCGTGGAAGGACTGGAACGGCTCAACCTGGCAGTGCCCGGCATCGCCAACAACGAAACCCTGCTCTATGCTCCGGAAATCAAGTTCTTTGCCACCCAGGTGCAAACCAGCAACGAGCTGGAAACTGACATCAGGGGCTTGTTCGTAGCCGGGGACGGCCCCGGGGTTGCGGGCAATATTGTTTCGGCCAGTGCCACCGGGCTCATCCCGGCCAAGGCCATTGTCGACCGCCTGGGATGATGGCAATTAGAAGTCTGGTTCACCCCAAACGAATCAGGCGTGGCGCCAATCCCGATCCTTCGCGCACCAGACCGTGATCAAAAGGTGATATCATGAAACTTCTCGAAGGTTTGAGTCGATTGTTCTTTTACCTGACATTCTTTCCCTTTCTTCTGGGATTGCTGGCCTTTGCCAACTGGCTGGTGGACCTGCTCGTCTAGCATCAAGGATGCACCATGACCGCACGCTTTGCCCACCCAAGGGGTGTTCTGGCCGACCTGCTGGACATGCCTCCCGAGAACATTCCTGACAGCTGGATTCGTGATAAGGCCATCTTTTCCCTGATCACCGAGTACTACGGTCCGTCGCTGGAGATCCTCAGAAAGCTCGAACATCCCGATCCCACGGTGATCCCCAAGCTTGATGCCGTAGGCACGACCCTGGACAAGGCAACCTATGCCAAGCGGGTCAGAAGCCGCATCGCCATCCTGGAAGAACGCAAACAGGCCCGGAAAAAGGGGGTGACGGCCTTCATAAGCCGCCTGTTTCGATGACCCGGCACGAACTACGCATGTGTGTCCAAGAGATGCCCCGGCATGATTGACGGGGTGCCACCCGTACCGAACCATGCACACCCAATCTTTGCACAGGTGATAACACCATGGCGCATCCACTTCCCATCCTGATCATGAATGGTCCCAACCTGGGCTTTATCGGCCAACGCCAACCCGAAATCTATGGTTCCCGGACCTTGGACGATCTTCCGGCCATGCTCGCCACGGTCATGGGAAACAGGGCCGACCAGATCAGCTTGAGCTTTTTCCAGTCCAACAGCCAGGGTGCCCTCATCGACCGACTGGAACAGGCATGGCAGGACAAGACGGCCGGCATTGTCCTGAACGCCGGTGCCTACACCCACACGAGCCTGGCCCTGGCCGACTGCCTGGCCTGGATCAAGATCCCCTGTATCGAGGTCCACATCAGCAATGTGCATGCTCGCTCCAATCCCCTTCGCCACACAAGTCTCATGGCTCCGTCGTGTATCGGTGTCATTGCGGGTTTGGGCATAATGGGCTATGTATACGGAGTTCAGGCACTTTTTTATCATATTCACCAGCGTGCCCAATGTTCTGCAGACAGCAGGCAGGCCTGAAAAACCTTCTGCCGGGTTTCTTTCTGTCTTTTTGTGAGAAACTAGGCCTCCTGTATCCCCTTTTCCTGTTTTTTATCATTTGAGGAGTACTACATGATTTCAACAACCGACTTCAAAAAAGGCAAAAAAATCGAAATCGACGGTGATCCCTGCGAAATCCTTGATTTCCAGCACTTCAAACCCGGCAAAGGGGGCGCTTTCATGCGCACCAAGTGGCGCAACCTGCTAACCGGTGCTGTTGTGGAAAAAAACTTCCGGGCAGGCACCAAGTTCAACGAGCCCGACGTGGAAACCAAGGAGATGCAGTATCTGTACAATGACGGCAAAAATTACGTATTCATGGATCTGACGACCTATGAGCAGATCTCCGTGGAAGAGGACGTCATGGCCGGCAAGGGGGGATATATCAAGGATGGCCAGACCATCAAAGTCATGAATTACCAGGGACGCCCCATTGACCTGGACATTCCCCTGTCCGTGGTGCTTGAAGTAACCAGCACCGACCCGGGCCTCAAGGGAGACACGGTCAGCGGAGCAACCAAACCGGCCACCCTGGAAACCGGCATCACGGTCAATGTCCCCCTGTTCATCAACGAAGGCGACAAGATCAAGGTGGACACCCGCACAGGGGACTACCAGGGACGGGAAAACTGATCAGAACCTGCACGTTCCCCCTCGTTCCACCAGACGATTCCGCAAAGGCCTAGGAAATCATTCCAGGGCCTTTGCGCGCTTTTTGTCCCTGGCACACATCCGTTTCAATCACTGCTCTTTCCTGACTGTGACACGTTGACAACATGACCGAACCACACACCCGTCTCCAACGCGAATTTTCGTCCCTGGCCCTGCTTTTTGCCGCCATGTTCCTCGGATTGAGCCTGTTCACCTTTTCGCCCAGTGATCCGGGGTTCAACCATCAGGCAGGCCACACCATGCCCATAGCCAATCAGGCCGGTCTGGTCGGGGCCTACACGGCAGGTATTCTGGTCGATTTTTTCGGACTGGGTGCCCTTGTTTGGCCCTTTGTCTTTCTGGGATGGGGAGCATCCCTGCTCTTCCCCAAACTGCGTCCTTCATGGTGGCGCATGCTCGGAGCAACGCTGACCTTTATCCTCTGTCTGGCGTGGCTATCCTTTCCCTGGGCCCAGGAACATCTCCGTTTTCTGGGCATGCAGGGGGGCGGTTTTCTGGGAAACACCCTGTTTTCCCTGTGCAACACCTATCTGAAACATTACGGAACCATCCTGGTTCTGGTCTTTTGCAGCGTCATCAGTGTACAGATTGTTTTTGGTCTTTCCTGGACCTCCATGGGCCACCGGTTGCGGGTCAAATGCCTGGACGTGTGGTACACCTTGCAGACCCGCAGAGCAGCCACAACCCGACCAGCCGACCAGCGCGGCCGCAAAGGGAGAACATCCCCGAACAAGCCGTCCCGGACCCAGGAGACTGCGCCCGTTGAAGACCAGGAACCAACGCCTGCCCCAAAACCGACTCCAACGCGGCCATCACGCTCTCCTGCCAAGACAGCCAACAGCGCCTTGCCCGGACTGGAACTTCTGAATCCGGTGCCCGATTCCCAGCCCAGGATCCCCAAGAGCCAGTTGGAAGATCTTGCCCGGCGGCTCAAGGAATGCCTGGCTGATTTTTCCATCCAGGGCGAGGTACAGCGTATCCAGCCCGGCCCCGTCATCACCATGCTCGAGTTCAAACCGGCTCCAGGAGTCAAGATCAGCAGAATCTCGGGGCTGGGCAATGACCTTTCCCTGGCCCTCAAGGCCATGGCCGTGCGCATTGTCGCCCCCCTCCCCGGCAAGGACACGGTGGGCATTGAAATCCCCAACCGGGAACGGCAGACCGTGTACCTGCAGGAGATTCTCTCTTCCCCGACCTTTACCAAAACCAAGGCCAAGATTCCCCTGGCCCTGGGCAAGGACATTCAGGGCCAACCCAGACAGGCCGATCTGGCCACCATGCCCCATCTGCTCGTGGCAGGCGCCACGGGTGCGGGCAAATCAGTCTGCCTCAACACGCTCATTTTGAGCATTCTGTATAAATCCGGTCCCGAAGATGTAAAACTCCTGCTCGTTGATCCCAAGCGCATCGAACTGGCCGTGTACGCGCCCCTGCCCCATCTGGTCCATCCCGTGGTTACGGACATGTCCCTGGCCAAAAGCGCCCTGGAATGGGCCGTGTATGAAATGGAACAACGCTATGAAGCCATGGCCAAGGTGGGGGTACGCAACATCGCCAGCTACAACCAGAAGCTGCAGGGCATGGGCAATGTCCGGCCCGAAAAACTCCAGGGCCTGAATCCCTACCCGTATCTGGTCATCATTGTGGACGAACTGGCCGATCTCATGCTCACCGCCGGCAAGGAGGTGGAGGTGTCCATCGTCCGCCTGGCCCAGCTCGCCCGGGCAGCAGGCATTCACCTCATCCTGGCTACCCAGCGACCGTCCGTGGACGTGGTTACCGGTCTGATCAAGGCCAATTTTCCTTCCCGTATCGCCTTTCAGGTCAGCTCCAAACACGACTCCCGCACCATCTTGGACGGTGTGGGCGCGGAATACCTTCTCGGACGCGGGGATATGCTTTTCAAGAAGAGCGGCGGCAACCTGACCCGCATCCACGGTGCCTTTGTGGATGACGACGAAATCGCTGCTGTTGTCGACTTCTGGGCCGCCAAGGGCAAGCAGGAATTTGAACTGGATTTTGCCAGCTGGAAACAGGAACAAAGCGCTTCAGCCGGACCCGGTGGATCGGGCAATGACATTGCCGATGATCCCAAGTACGGCGAGGCCGTGGCCTTTGTCATGGATCACGGCAAGGCCTCCATCTCCCTGATTCAGCGCAGGCTGCGCATCGGATTCAACAAGGCCGCCCGGTTCATCGAACAGATGGAGCAGGACGGCATCATCGGCCCCCAGGAAGGGAGCAAACCGCGAAGCGTGATCAAAAAGTGATATGGAATGGGGGAAGAAGAAACAGGTATGGGATGCAGAAAATGCCAAAGGCAGTCCACCCGCATGCCGGCTTTCTTCCCTTTCTCACATTGCTTAACCATGAAAATGTTCGAATATTTTCAAGAATGACAAGGACCGACCCATGACTCTTTCCGACATATCAATACGGGAACATATTTCCCGAACCGTGATGGAACGCCTGGACCAGGATCTGGAACGCCGCCGTGAGGCGTTGCGGGATTATCTGTCCCTGACCATGCCCAATCTGAGCGAGACCACCTCCGACCATCTGGCAACCATGGTTCCCACCGTGCTCCCTGACCTGTACGCCAAATGGATCGCCATGTTCACGGACCGGTTGCTGGAAACCGTTCCCAGAAACCAGCTGGAATTTTTATGTGACGGGAGTGAAGAGAACTCGGCCGCTTTGATTCTCATCTACATCATGTTCCTGGAATCCGAACGCATGGAGCAACAGATTGAAGACGATCTCAAGGCCTACGGCCTTGAGCACTCCACCGATCCGGACGCCGGCGGCATTGTTGCCGACTACCTCCGGGCCAAGGTGGAACAATTGCGGGCGTCGGTGGGCGGAAACAAGGGCTGATACGGACAAGGCCAATCCGCTTTCCTGCACACGCTCCCAGGAATGACAAATTGCGGGCAGTGCACGTTGGACATTGACTCCAGCACCCTGAACACGAGCTCCTGACAACATACACCCTCAAACCCGAACTTCCTTATGCGCGTCATCAAAATCGGAGGCGGATGCCTCCATGGCAAGGAAACCATCGCCCAAATCCTTGATCTTGTTGCTGTACACGGCAAGGGGCAGGTCATTGTGGTTTCCGCCCTCAACGGCATCACCAACAGTCTGATCGAGGGCATGGATCTGGCCCTCAAGGACGAAGAAAATATCCCCGCCATCATCAGCCGGCTCAAGAACAAGCACATGCTCGTTGCCAGGCATCTCATCGCCTGCAAGACCAAGCAGCAGGCATTTGCCCGGGATCTTGCCAAGGCCCTGAACCGGTTGGAACGGCTGTACTACGGCCTCAACTTCACCCGGGAGATCTCTCCCAGAATGCGGGACATCATCAGCAGTTTCGGGGAACGGTTTTCTGCGGCCCTGCTCGCCTTTGCCCTGGAATGCCGCGGGTGCAAGGCCGTGTACCGGCTGCCCCACAAGATCGGCCTGATCACCGACGGCAAATTCGGGGACGCCACGGCCCTTTTGTCCAAAACCGCAGACCATTTCAAAAAGCACCTCAAGCCGGTTATCGCACCGGATACCGTGGTCTTTGTGCCCGGATTTTTCGGCGTCAGCGCGGAAGGGGATATTACCACCTTTGGCCGCGGAGGAAGCGATTACTCGGCCGCCGTGGTCGCGGCCGCCCTGGACGCCCAGTCCCTGGAAATCTGGAAAGATGTGGACGGATTTTTAAGCGCTGATCCCCGCATGGTTCCGGGAGCCTCCCTCATTCCCACCCTGTCCTATGAAGAAGCGGCCGAACTGGCCTATTTCGGAGCGGCCATTCTGCATCCGCGAACCATTGAACCCGTACGCAAGAAAAAAATCCCCATCGCCATCAAGAACACCCTGCACCCGGACATTCAGGGCAGTGTCATCACCATGGAAAGTTCCCGATGCCGCATGGCCGTCAAAAGCGTGGCCCACACCACTGACATCGGCATTCTCAAGGTGCACGCCTCGGGTGTTGGTGCCAGACAGGGCATCCTCGGTCTGGTGGCCAACCGGATCGCCGAGGCAGGCATCAACATCAAGTCCGTGGTCACCTCCCAGACCTGCATCAGCCTGCTTTTGGCCAGTCAGGACCTCGAAGCCGGTCACATGGCCCTCAAAACCCTTGATCCCAAACCCTATCAGCGCATAGAAAAGGTGGACAACGCCGCCCTGATCGCCATTGTGGGCGACGGGTTGCTCCAGTGCAAGGGCATTGCGGCCCGGTGTTTCAGCGCGGTTGCCAAGGCCGACGTGTGCATCGAAATGATCTCCTTTGGGCCTTCCAAAGCGGCCTTGTACTTTCTGGTTCCCAAAAACGAACTGGCCACCACGGTCAACGCCATCCACACGACGTTTTTTCAGGAAGACGTCGCTGAAGGACAACCCTGTCATGAAACCTGCTCCTGACCGAAGCGCGGAATATCAGGTCGTGGCCCCCGTATACGACCGGCTGATTGCCCCCCTTCTTGCATCCGAATACCACAAGGCCCAAATCCTGACCGAACACATCAAGGCCAAGACCGTCGTTGACCTCTGCTGTGGAACCGGTGTTCTGGCCAAACAGCTGGCCACCGGGGGCTTCACGGTCACGGGGGTTGATCTCTCCGTGGACATGCTCAAGCAGGCCCGGGGCAAACACCATCCCAACCTGACCTTTCTCCATGCCAACGCTGCCCGGACCGGTCTTCCCGCAGACCGGTTCGACCTGGCAATCATTTCCATGGCCTTGCACGAAAAACCGGCCGACCTGCGTGAACAGATCATGCTTGAGGCCAAACGGCTGATTACCCCTTCCGGACACATTCTGCTCATTGATTACTCCCGCCCCACTTCCCTGACAGGCCGATTCGCCCGCATGGTTGCCGAAGCCATTGAACGCCTGGCCGGCAGGGAACACCATGCCCATTACCGAACCTTCATTGCTGCCGGAGGACTGGAAGGACTCATCGACCGTGCCAATATGGTTGTGCGTGCCTGCCACTCCTTTCACATGGGTCTCATCAAGGTCTGCCTGACCAGCACGACCCACCCGTAAACAAGCCATCCAGGGCACAAGGTGCAACTGTGCCCGGGTCGTCTGCTCCCTGCCGGGCGCAGGCTCTTTGTGGTATTTATTTGCACACCTGCCCGGATCCCGATATATGCGGGGCATTTCCTGTTCCCCTTTTCCGGAGTTCCCATGCACACCCCCTCTCTCCTCCGCACCCTGTCCATGATCCTCGGCCTGGCCGCCCTTGTCGGCATTCTTGTCTATCAAACCGGCATGTTCACCCGGGGACGGATAAAGCCCGGAACAACCCCTCTGCCAGCATCGATCCAGACTCCGGAAACAACCCTGACCGTAACACCCCAGGTTCTGCCCCTGTGCTACACGGGCGTGGGCACGATCACCGCACGGACTACGGCGGACATTGCCGCCCAGGTTACGGCAAAAATCACGGCCATCAAGGTGCATCCGGGTGACCGGGTCAAGCAGGACGACATTCTGGTGGTTTTGGACAACAGGCCCTTCAAATCCCGTATGGATCAGGCCCGGCAGGGACTGCTCGCTGCCGAGGCCATGCGATCCCAGGCCGATCAGGCCATCAAGGCGGCCAGGGCCCGTTTCGACCAGACCCGGTCCCGGTACAAGAGAATGCAGGAGATGTTCGCCTCCCGGACCATTTCCTCCCAGGATCTGGAAGTGGCCCAGGCCGAATACCTCCAGGCACAGGCAGGACTGGAACAAGCCAAGCAGGGGCTTGAGGCGGCCAAGGCCCAACGGAACCGATCCCGCAAGATGCTCGAAGAGGCAGCCATCAACCTCGGCTTCACGACCATCAAGGCTCCCATGGACGGGGATGTTGCCAGACGACTGGCCGATCCCGGCGACCTCGCCGTGCCCGGGCAGCCGCTTCTGACCATCCATGCCGGGGAACAACTGCGCATTGAGGCGGTGATTCGCGAGGGACTCATGGGCAGGGTTGCCCTGGGGCAGTCCGTGCCCGTGGACATCGCGTCACTCAATCAGACCGCTACAGGCATTATCGAGGAAATCGTGCCCACGGCAGACCCGCGCACCCGGACCTTCATGGTCAAGGCGGCCCTGCCGGAAATGCCGGGAATCTATCCGGGCATGTTCGGCAGATTGCGCATCCCGGTCGGCCAACGCAAGGCCCTGCTCGTCCCCAGACAGGCCATCAAACGGGTTGGTCAGCTGGAAACCGTCCTGGTTCGCGAGGGGGATCACTGGGAACGGATCTTTGTCACCACCGGACCGGCCATGGGCGACAGGATCGAAATCCTTTCCGGACTGAATCCCGGTGATGTCATCGGCATGGGAGGCATTCATGACTGAACACCATGGCCCCCAGGGAATCATCCCGGCCATTGTACGAACCTTTCTCCAGGCCCGGCTTTCGGTCATGTTCATCCTCTTTGCCCTGGGCCTGGGCATTGCCGCCATCCTGACCACCCCTCGCGAGGAGGAGCCCCAGATTGTTGTGCCCATGGCCGACATTTTCGTGCATTTCCCCGGAGCAAGCGTCCATGAAGTGGAACAGCTCGTGGCCACGCCCCTGGAGAAACTGCTCTGGCAGGTGGATGGCGTGGAGGATGTCTATTCCACCTGTCAACGGGACATGGCCGTGGTCACGGTCCGTTTTTTTGTGGGCGAAAACCGCGAAGATTCCCTGATCAAGCTGCACAACCAGATCATCTCCCACCAGGACGAAGCCCCGCCGGGCCTTTCCGGATGGGCGGTCAAACCCGTGGAAATCGATGATGTGCCCATTGTCTGCCTGACCCTGTACTCGGACAGGTATGATGATGCCCAGCTGCGACGCATCGGCGAAGAGGTTCTCACAAGGCTGTCGGAAATTCCGGACATCTCGGCAACATCCATAACCGGTGGGCGACGACGTGAAATCCGGGTGGAACTGCTCCCCCAGAAACTGAGCGGCTTTGGCGTCTCTCCCATGGAGGTCTTTGCCCGTCTCCACGGGGCTGACGATTCCGTCACCGCCGGGACCCTGACCTCCATGGGCACCACCATGACCGTGTCCAGTGATTCCTTTCTGCAGTCAGCCGACGATGTCCGTTCCCTGGTGGTGGGGGTACACGATGGCCGTCCCGTGTACCTGGGCGATGTGGCCCGGGTCGTGGACGGTCCCGAGGAACCGGTTTCCTATTCCAGGATCAATCTGACCCCTTCCCATCCCAGGGTGCCCTCCCTGCAACGATCCGGCGGGGAGCGAGCAACCTATCCCGCAGTGACCCTGGCCCTGGCCAAAAAACGGGGCACCAACGCGGTCAAGGTGGCCCGGGATATCCTCGCCCGCATGGCTGCCCTGGAAAAGACCGTACTTCCGGACGGTATCCATGTGGAAGTGACCCGCAATTACGGCCACACCGCTCAGGTCAAGGTCAACGAGCTGCTTTCCAACCTGTTTTTCGCCATTGTGACCGTGGTTGGCCTGCTGGCCCTGACCCTGGGATGGCGCGAGGCATTGGTGGTGGCCCTGGCCGTTCCCATCAGTTTTTCCCTGGCCCTGTTTGTCAACCATCTTCTGGGCTATACCATCAACCGGGTCACCTTGTTTGCCCTGATCCTCTCCCTGGGGCTGGTCGTTGACGACCCCATCACCAACGTGGAGAACATCCAGCGCCATATCAGGGCCGGGGACATGAAACCCAGGCAAGCCACCCTGTTTGCGGTGCGCGAGGTCCTGCCGCCGGTGATCATGTCCACCCTGGCCATCATTGCCTGCTTTCTTCCCCTGTTCTTCATCACCGGGATGATGGGACCGTACATGGCCCCCATGGCGGCCAACGTCCCCCTGACCGTGACCTTTTCCACCCTGTGCGCCATCACCATTGTCCCCTGGATGTCCCATGTACTTCTCAGAAAACAGGCCGCACCGGCTCGTGCGCTACCCGTTGATCCCGTCACAACGCCTGTTGGCAGGGCCTACCGGGCCACGGTCCTGCCCCTGCTGAACTCCCGAGTGCTGCGCTGGACCGTGTTCTTCCTCATTCTGATCATGCTCGCGGGTTCCCTCACCCTGGTGTACTTCCGTCAGGTTCCCCTGAAGATGCTCCCCTTTGACAACAAAAACGAGTTGCAGATCGTTCTGGACATGGACGAGGGAACCTCCCTGGAAAACACCGACCGGGTCATTGGCGAGCTGGAACGCTATCTGACAACGGTTCCGGAAATAATCAGCTTTGTCTCCTACACCGGCACGGCCTCGCCCATGGATTTCAACAGTATGGTCCGCCACTATTTCCTGCGAGGCCTGCCCCACCAGGCCGACATCCGGATCAACCTGGCCGACAAGGACAAACGGGTCCAGCAAAGCCACGCCATCGGGCTGCGCATCCGCAAGGATCTCACGGCCATTGCCCGCAGGCACAACGCACGTCTCAAGCTCGTGGAGTCCCCGCCCGGTCCTCCGGTGTTCTCCACCATCACCGCGGAAATCTACGGCACCCCGGACATGACCTATGACCAGCTCCTTGCCGGGGCCGCCCATGTCCGCGCCATCATGGAACAGGAACCCGCTGTGGTCGATGTGGATGATACCTCGGAAACCCTGCGCAACAAGCTCGATTTTGTTCTGGACAAGGAAAAGGCCGCCCTGCACGGCGTGGACACCCAAAATGTTGTCCAGACCCTGACAGCGGCCATCAAGGGACTTTCGCCCGGCCTTGTTCATCTGGAGCATGAACGGCAGCCCCTGCGCATCCGACTGACCCTGCCGCGAGCCCTGCGATCCGATGTCACCGGCCTGGGGCAGATTCCGGTCAAAACCTCCTTTGACACCATGATCCCCCTGGCCGAGCTGGGAACCTTTGAACGCATTCCCCAGGACAGGACCATCATGCACAAGAACCTTGAGCGGGTGGTCTATGTGACCGGTGAAATGGCGGGTCAGGCCCCGGCCGAAGCGATCCTGGACATGCAGAAGACATTGCGCGCCCATCCCCCGGCCAAAGGCATCCGGGTCAACTGGCGGGGTGAAGGCGAATGGAAAATCACCGTGGATGTCTTTCGGGACATGGGCATTGCCTTTGGCGTGGCCCTTCTCGGAATCTATGTACTGCTCATCCTGCAAACCGGATCCATGGTCCTGCCCCTTTTGATCATGGCGGCCATTCCCCTGACCCTCCTTGGCATCATGCCCGGATTCTGGCTGTTGAACCTGCTCATGGCCCATCCCGTGGGCGGATTTGCCAATCCGGTCTTTTTCACGGCCACATCCATGATCGGCATGATCGCCCTTGGAGGCATTGTTATCAGAAATTCCCTGGTGCTCATCGAATTCATCCAGGATGCGGTCAGGCAGGGCATGCATCTCAAGGAAGCCATCCTCACAAGCGGGGCCATCCGTCTGCGCCCCATCGTGCTCACTGCCCTGACCACCGCTCTGGGAGCCTGGCCCATCACCCTGGACCCCATTTTTTCCGGCCTGGCCTGGGCCCTCATCTTCGGGCTGTTCGCGTCCACGGCGTTCTCCCTCATCGTGGTGCCGGTGGCCTATTTTGCCATGTATGACAAACAGACAGGATAAAAGGTCACAAGGCTTGTTGTCCTCAAATGGTCCGAAGGGGACAAAGAGGGCAGATTGCAGGAAACAGCAAAAACGCCGAAAAGGCCCGCTGCCAACCCGATTCTCACCTGTTACCCCACGAAAACAAAGGGTGGAGCCCACGGGATATGCCCGCACAGAAAACCACCTGAACCACCTGGTCATTGACGAATGGGGGCAGGCCGTGCAACCGGATCTGGGCATCGCCCAACCAGCAGAACAACAGGACATCTTTGCTCACGAAAACCATGCAGCTTGTCAAAATCATCGTGCCTTTTTTGGGGACGGTCCTGGTCTGCATTCTCATGCAGCCGCATCAGGCAGCGGCCCAGAACCGGGCCGTCCCCTACACGGCCACCCTGGAAGGAGCGCCATCGGACGAAGCCCAACAGGCCATCCTGTTGCAGGCGGACACCTTTGCCCGCGAGGACAGGCCGCCCCGCACGCGGGCGTTGCTGCGCAAACGGGTGGCTGATGATCTTCCCACCATTCGTTCCATCCTGCAGTCCCTGGGCTACTACAAAATCCAGATCTCCACGGACGTGGATACGAACATCTCCCCTGCAAGGGTGAGTCTGAACATCACGCCGGGCCCCCTGTTTCGCATGGGCACCGTCACCCTGGAAGGGGTCCCCGACAACGTCCCCCTGTCTCCCCAGATTATAGGCCTGGCACCGGGCACACCGGCAACCGCAGCAGCCATACGCAAGGGGGAGGACATCCTGCTCGACATGCTTGGCAACCATGGCCATCCCTTTGCCCGCAGCACCTCACGGGATGTGGTTGTCGACCATGCCCTCAACCAGGTGAACATCCTCTGGAAAATCGATCCGGGGCCGGCATGCACCTTTGGCCCTGTAACCATTACCGGGCTGGACCAGGTGAATCCGGAGTTCGTGCACCGCACCATTGCCTGGCAGGAGGGGGAAACCTTCAACGCCACGGCCCAGGACACCACCAGGATGAAGCTGCTCAAAAGTGGTCTGTTCGGGACCGTACGCATTGAACACGCAGATACTCCCCAGGCCAGTGGATCCCTGCCCATGAGCATTGTCGTGCAGGAACGGGTTCCGCGAACGGTCAAGGCAGGTCTCGAGTACGCTACGGACACGGGTCCTGGAGCCACGTTTTCCTGGGAACACCGTAACCTTTTTCACGACGGGGAATTGCTGCGAACAAGGGGACAGATCAACGATATCACCCAGGGAGCCGATGTCAGACTGATGTTTCCCGCATTTTTCGGGCCCTGGCAGATGACCACTGAAGGGGCCCTTGCCAGGGAATATACAGATGCCTACACAAGCAAATCCATCACCACAGGCATGATGCTGGAACGCAGGCAGACCCCGTGGCTGCGTACCGGAGGCGGGGTGCGCTATCGGCTCAACACGGTTGATGACAGCGAGGGGGACAAAAAGACCTATGGGCTGATTTCCGTTCCTGTTTTTGCGGATGCCGTCAAAGCCGCGCCCATGCTTGATCCGACCTCGGGATGGACCCTCAAGGGAGAAACAGCTCCCTACCTGGATCTTCTGGGAGAAAACATCTTCTTTGTGAAATCCCGCGTGCAGGGAAGCGTCTATCTCCCCTTGCTCCCCTCCAGGAAACTGACCCTGGCCTTGCGCGGCGCGCTGGGAGTCCTGGGGGGAACAGGTTTGCAGGATATCCCGGCCAACGAACGTTTCTATGCTGGTGGGGGTGGTTCTGTACGGGGATACGCCTACCAGAAAGCCGGGGATCTGGATGATGACAACGACCCAACAGGCGGGTTGTCCAAACTCGAATGCGCTGCGGAACTGCGGGCCACATTTACCAAAACCCTGGGCGGAGTTGTCTTCCTGGATGGCGGTCGAGCCTTTCCCGATGCCGTCCCCGATGATCTGACCGATCTTTTCTGGGGCGCGGGCGCGGGACTGCGCTACTTTACCCCCATCGGCCCCCTCCGTCTGGATGCCGCGTTTCCCCTCAACAAACGCAATTCCATTGACGACGCCTTTCAAATCTATATCAGCATAGGACAGGCATTCTGAATAGGATTGGCTTGAACAGCACGGATTTTATGAAAAAAAATCGTTTTTCATCAATCCTTCGTCCCATGATCCTGCTGGGCGGCAGTGGCCTGGTTCTGGTCGTTGTCATCGGCCTTGTTCTGCTTGGTGCGCTGACCACCCAGCCTGGCCTGAAACTACTGGAACACGGCGTGAACCGGTTTCAGTCCACAACACGCATCTCCGGGTTGCATGGCAATCTGTGGGGACGCTTTGGGGTGGAACAATGCTCCCTGGCCGATGCCAACGGGACCTGGCTGACCATCAACGACCTGGGATGCCAATGGGAACCGGTACGCCTGTTCCACAAGAAGCTGCACATCCTTTCTGTCCAGGCTGCACGTATGGACCTTGCCCGCTGGCCCGAAGCAACAGAAACGACCAGCCCGACCCCATCAACCCGGTTTTCCCTGCAAACCCCATGGTGGTTTCCGGCATTGACCATCAACAAGCTGGGCATTGCACGCCTGGGACTTGGAACCGACATCCCCGGGTCCGTCCCCCTTCTGACCCTTGAGGGATCTGCCGAGCTGACCTCCTTTACCGGGCCCGGCAGGATTCAGGTCCACCTGCATCCCCTTGACCAGACAACCCCGCAACTTGATTTCTCAGCCCTGCTGGATGACGATTCCCTGCAATGCTCGGGCAGGTATGACGATCCAGCAGGGCTGACAACCGCCTTTCTTGCCGGGTATGCCGATCCCCTTCCCATTACGATCCATTTCCAGGGATCGGGTCAGGCCCGCGCCTATCAGGGGACCCTCACGGCCAAGGCCGATACAATGGGAACGGTCCAGATGCGCGGACAATGGTCCCAACACAACGGGAGCCTCAAGGGCACGGTTCTCCTGGAACAGCACGGTCAGCTGGCAGACCTTGCCGACACCATAGGTGAACAGATCGGGGTGGATTTGCAGGCATCCACAGACCGGCTTGGGCAGGAACTCACCACGGATTTTGCGCTTGCAGGTACATGGATGACCCTGTCCGGCACCAGCAGGGTGCGCCTTGACCAAAACAACACGGACACCTCCTTTGAACTGCGCCACAATGACCCCAACCGGCTGGGCGTCTTCCTGGGAATGGGGATCCGCAAACTCGCGCCTCTCACCGGCTCCATCAAGGGCCCCCTGACCAGCCCGACCCTATGGTGTTCCGTGACGGCCGGATTGCTGGAATCCGACCAGATCCGCATGGAAAACCCACGCATCAGCCTGCATGCCCAACCGTCTCCGGACACCGGGACAACCTATGCGGCAACTTTGCATGTGTCCCTGGCCGACATTATCCTGCCTGATATCCTGCACAGTGGCCCGGTAGACATCAGGACCATGTTTGACGCCCTGGGTGGCAAACAGGTTCAGGTACGCCTGCAGACAACCGGTCCGCTTCAGATGCAAGGATCCGGTTCCTTTACCCCTGAATCCGGCACCGTATCGGCCGCATTTTCCGGCAATGCCACCTTGGGCACCCTCCTGACTCCAGACCTGGGTCCGGTGCCCGAATCAATGACCCTTTCCGGCCAGGTCCAGGGCAATGTAGTGAACCGCCAGGGAACAGGGCAACTTGCCATGCGGTGCGGCCGATTCACCCGGGGACCGGATTGGCTGCATGCCCTTCTTGGCCCTTCCAGTACCCTGCAGCTTGCAACAACAATCAACCCCCATGTCATCACCCTCACCTCACTGACCCTGAACGCCACCCATGTTCAAGCGGCCGGCAATGGCACCGTGTGGCCGGACAGGCAGGCGTACCAGGCCAATGTGAAAGGAACCCTCCAGACGGCACCTTTGGGACTGGACCCGGCCCATCTCAGGGCCATGGACCTGACATCAGAACTTGCCGGAAATTCTGACCGCCTTTCGTGTGCCGTGTCGGCTCTCCCGGTCACAACACCGACCTCGACCTTTCCCCTGACACGGATTGCCGCCAACGCCACACTGAACAATCTGAACACGGCCCCCGCAGGAACCTGGGCCGCGCGCATGCAAACCGTTTCCGGGCCTTTGGACCTGAGCGGAGACCTGAACCTGACAACAGGCGTGGCCATCCCTCACGGCAAGTTGCAGGGACTGGGGCTCAAGGGCACCTTTCTGGTGGATATGCCGTCCAACAAACCGTTAACAACGGTTCGCGGTCATATGGCGGCCTCCTCGCTGGAACCCGTGGGAACATTGCTGCAGCAACCCGTGAAGGGATCCCTGGACATGACAGGGAGCTACACAGGTACCAGTGATACCCGACGGCTGAGCCTTTCCGGATGGGCACACGATCTGGCATACGGCCAGACCCTCACCATTGCCGGTGCCAACCTGAACCGGCTGCATCTGGACATGGATCGACCCGACCAGCCCGATCTGGAACTGACCATTGACAACATTGCTGCCGGAAATCTGCATCTGGAAAAGACCCTGTTCCGCACAGCCCGTGAAGGCACAGGCGTTCATCTCGCCATGGAAGTCGAGGGGACCAGACCGGCCCGAATGCAACTGGCTCTTGAAGGCCAGACCCGATCAGATCACCAGGGCAGATCCCTGCGCCTGAACACCCTGGAGGGAGCCTGGGACAGGATACCGATCCGTCTTGTCGCCCCCACCGAACTTTCCGGCAGCAACACCACCCTGCAACTGGACCCCACCACCCTGACTCTTGGAAACGGCACACTTCACGCAAGGATGCATCAGGATGCGCAGCAGATCCATGCATCCTTGGATCTCAAGGATTTCCCCCTGGCCTCCCTGCAACGCCTCGCCCCCGTTCCGTTGCCTGCGGGCAACCTGACGGCCCAGGCCTCCCTTGAAGGGCCTCTTGAATACCCCAACGTGCAAACCACTGTGCTGATCGACCATCTGGCGGAACGCCCGTCCCAAGATGATGATGCCCTGGCGGGAACCCTGCGCATCAATGCCCATACCACCCGGGACCGTCTGGAAGCCACGGCCTCCCTGTCGGGGCTGGGATCTCCCCCCCTGCGTATTGCCGCCGACCTGCCCTTCGCCCTTGGCCTACGTCCTTTCAAGGCCCTGATGTCCAAGACCGATCCACTAAAGGTCACGGCGCAGGGGAAAATTGACCTGGCAACACTCGGCGATATCCTCGCCCCTGCCGATCTTGAGATGGCGGGCAATCTGGATCTGGATGCGGCAGCAACCGGAACCATGAACGCCCCCAGGCTCTCCGGAACCCTGCGTCTGGACAAGGGGCGGATCGAGTATGTCCGCACCGGTACGCTTGTCGAACAGCTCCAGGCCCTGATCCGTCTGAACACCGACCAGATCATCCTGGAATCATGTTCCGCCACAGACGGGGAAACAGGCCGCCTGGAGGCCCAGGGCAGCCTGACCATCCCGTTACAAAATCCCCTGTCCTATGAGATCTCGACCAGCCTGCATGGCACCCGGCTGCTGGCCACCGACACGCTGACGGCATGGGTGGATGGAACCTGCAAGGCCCACGGAAATGCCAGCGAAACATGGCTCCGTGGCAACGTGACCATCCCCAGGGCCGATCTGGATATTTCCCGCAACCCGGATCCCAGTCTTGTCCCGGTGGCCGTTCGGGAAATCCATGTGCAACCCGAACATCAGGTGGTGCCCGAGGCGCAGGCATCACCCCCTGCAGACATCAATCTGGACATGGCCGTGACCATTCCCGGTCGCATGTTCGTGCGCGGCCGGGGACTGGAGTCCGAATGGAAAGGTGCACTCAAGGTCACCGGGAAAACAGCAGCCCCTGCCATCAGCGGCACCCTGACATCCGTCCGCGGTTCCCTGGCCTTTGCCGGGCGGGATCTGAACCTGACAACAGGAAACATACAATTTGATGGCGCATACCCGCCCAACCCCGTTTTAAACATCATCACAACGGCCAGCATCAAATCCACTGACGTCCAGGTCAAGGTTCAGGGAACTGCCCAGAAACCGGACCTGCTCATGGAGGCCTCCCCCAGCCTGCCGGAAGACGAAATCCTGGCCCTGCTCCTGTTCGGGTCCTCGGCAGCCCAACTCAACCCCATGCAGGCCCTCCAGCTGGCCAACACGACACGCAACCTGACCGGAAACAGGAAACAAAGCGGCTCCAATCTCATGGGATTCATCCGTTCGCTGCTCGGTGTGGACACCATCAAGGTGGGCTCGGAGAATAGTGACGGAGAAATGCAGGTCGGCGTTGGCAAATATCTGACCGACTCCATCTATGTGGAACTGGAAAAGGGACTGACCTCGGATGAGGACGCCGTATCTGCGGAAATGGAACTGACCCCCAATATTGGCGTGGAAACAGAGGTGGGCACGGATTCCACCGGCAAGGCGGGGATTTATTGGAAGCGGGATTATTGAAAACGAATGGTGATGCGGGGTACCAGGTTTGAGATATTCTTGAAACCAGATACTGCCTGGTTATGTGGCAGTGTCAGACCATTGCGGCCAGTTATGCAATGACACGCCCCACCAGACCGGCAACCTCCAGAGAGATGTCCGGCCTGGTGGCGAGCAACGGGTTGTCCTCTCCCGTTATCGCATTCTCAGGGGTTTTTTGGTATCCTTGGTGGCCGAATCAGGAATGAGTTCCTTGTCATCACGGCACGTGGAAAATCCCAATAGGGAACTCAGGGGACACCAGCCGATGGCCGCGGTCAGCAGCGGGATGATCCCCACAGCCCCCCACCAGGAATCGAAAACCGCCCCCAGGCCAAGCAGGGACAGGCCAATGAACACACGAATGATCCGTTCGCTCTTTCCGACATTGCATCGCATAGCTGCCTCCGGGTTACCAGAACGTCACCAACAGGAACACCTTTCATACCTTCCATGGCATATCTTCTTTTCAGAAGAAACCCTGTACGCATACACCCTGCGAATCATCTTCTGCGGTTGATCCACGCATCACCGCATCCTCGTGCAGGACCCCGCACCCAACGCGTTCACCATTTCGCAGGCAGACACGTTTTCCCTGACCACCCCATTCCGGGCAGATGGCATGGACTCGTTGCCACTGCCCACGCTTTCTAGGGTGAGTTGTTCCCGATATATTCGTGCACATCAAATTTCCGCTTGCAGCCGTCCGCGCTCATGAACCTGACCGTGCCGAACACCGGCCGTTCCTTCCATGGCCGGTCGTGCAGTCCGCCCATGGACCAGAGCACGCCCACGTAGCCGTTGGGATCCCGGCCATCAAGTCCGTACCGGTCGTTGAGACGGATGGCCGTGGCAAGGGCATCCTCGGGTGTTTTCGACCACTCAAGGATTTTCTTGGCCCAGTACATGCGCATGTATCCGTGCATGATACCTGTTCGCCTCATCTCCTGCTGGGCCGCATTCCACAAGGAATCATGGGTTGCGGCTTTTTCCAGGGCGTCCGTGCTGTACACATATTCACGGACATCGTGGCGGTGCTTGTCCAGGGTGGCCCGGCCCCAGGCGGGTATTCCCTCAAGGGAATCGTAGTGCGGATTGTGCAGGCAGTAATTGTCCGCCAGCTCCCGCCGGATGATGATTTGCTCCAGAAAGGCCTGCTGCCCTTGGGTACGCGGTGACGCCACCGCTTCCAGGACCACGCGCTGGGCCGCGATCTGACCGAAGTGAAGCCAGGGTGAAAGCCTTGAAAGCCCGTTGGCATTGGGGTCCCTGCTGGCCCGGTCGTAGCGGTCCAGGCCGTGGGCCATGAAAGCGTGCATCCGGTCCATGCCCCCTGTATAACCGGGCGTGATTCCGGCAACGGGCAGAACCGTACGGTCCACCTCAAGACCGGCCATGAGATCTTCCCCATCGGGCTCAACGCAGGGTATGTCCTGTTCCGGCAATGCTTCCCATACGGGGAATGGCTCCAGAAATTCGGCCAGCAAACGCTGGATTCTGGGACGAATGGTTCTGGCTGCGTATTCCTGCTTGTCCGAAACCCGCCAGACAGGCACGATGTTATGCGCATCCACCTCGTGCACCGGAATATCGAGATGCTGCAGCAGTTCCCGTTTCCATTCCTGCTTGATGCGCAGGGGATCGAAATCCGTGACAACAAGCCCGGCATTGCACGCTCTGGCAAACGACCGAACCACATCAGGAGGATGTCCCGGTCGAATCCTCAGGCAAAGCCCCCTCTCCCGTGCCCGCGCCCATGTCTCCACAAGTCCCTGCATCATGAAATCATACTGGCGGATGCATGCCTCTCCAAAAGAGCCAGTCAGACAGAAGAGAATATGCAGGGGGACCCGCGCCTGCCGGGCCATGTCTGCCGCATGAATCAAGGCCCAATTGTCATCCACCCGCTGGTCCCGGCTCATCCAGTAGACCACCGGGCCTGCGCCCTGCACAGCCTGGTTCAACCTGCGGATGCGGTCCGGATGCACAGCTGCCATCATGCACGCTCCTGGTCATTGAGCTGACGGACAAATATTTCCTGAACATCCTGAAACTCCTCGACAACGATATACCGGGATACGCTCACGGCAAACACGGCTGTATCCGCATCGTTCAAAAAATCCTTCAGCCGGGGATGCGCCTGCATAAGCAGCCGTTTCATGGAGTCCGCCGGACTACCGGCAAGCTCGGTTGCGGTCCCAAGAACGGTCACGGCCATGGCCCCGTGGGGATCGTCATCCCCATTCTCCCGGTTATCTGCCAACAGGGAAACCACGGGATGGGCGATCATGTTTTCGTACTTGCGGGTCGATCTGGGAGTGGCCAGCGCGATGTTCGTCAGATCAGGAGTCACGGCAAAGACCATCAGGCTGCAGTAGGGGCCTGCTTCCGACTGGGTGGCCAGGACCATGCTCTTCTGTTCCGCCAAAAAGGTTCGCAGGGTCGTGCGCCACAAGGGGTCCTCGGTGAGCACGATGCAGGGCCGAATCTCTTCGTCCAGCGGTTCGCGCACAACACAGGACGGTTTGGCGATCACCCTGGCTGGCGGTCTGATCACCGGACAAAGGATGTGGCGGGAAATCCCGCGAAGCATCCCCTTGAAGATCAGGACGTGAAACGGGGCGAGCAGATACCAGTACACGATTCCCCACAGTCCCCGGGGAAGAAAGCGTGCGCTTTGCACAAGTTCGGTCCGCCCTCCCTCCTGGGCGGTAAGAGTGAACTCGAGCAGGGCTTCGCCAGGGACCTTCATCTCTGCCAGAAGGGTCAGCTTGTGGCTCTTCCGCACATCCAGAACCCGCCAGAAATCCAGGGCGTCTCCCACCCGAATATGCCGGGGATCACGCCGGCCCCGGCGAAGGCCGACCCCGCCCATGAGTTTGTCCACAAAACCGCGCAACTTCCAGAGGGCATTGCCATAGTACCACCCCCGCTGCCCCCCGATGGTCCGGATGGTCTCCCAGACCTCGGCAGGACGTGCCTGCAGCACGGTGGCATAGTTGCATGACAGCACGGTCCCTTCGGCATATTCCTTGTCACCGCAGGTCACCCATTCGGGCGTATGCACCACACCGGCATCACTCCAGAAGGTATCCACGGTCTGCTGCCGGACCCGCTGAAGAATACGGGCAATGGCCTCCTGACAGGACAGCAGTTTCTGGGGAATGAGCTCGGCGATGCGCATATCCGCACACACCACCTCGTTTCTGAGTCCCTCGGCCAAAGGCCTGGCAATATTCGCCGGAAGGGGAGTGACAAGGCTGATCCAATGGGAACTCAGCCTCGGGGAAAGCACGGGCACCGAAATAACGATCCGTGGTTTGAGCCCCGCCTCTCTGGCGTAGATCTGAAAAAGCTCCTCGTAGGAAAGAATGTCCCGCCCACCAATATCAAAAACCTGCCCCAAAGTGGCCGGCTCCTCCAGACATCCCGTGAGATAGCCGAGCACATTGCTGATGGCGATGGGCTGGCACCGGTTCCTGACCCATTTGGGGGTGAGCATGATGGGCAGCCGATCAACAAGATACCTGAGAATCTCGAAAGACGCGCTCCCCGCTCCCAGAATCATGGCCGCTCGCAGCCAGGTCACGGGTACATCCCCCTGCATGAGGACCTCTCCCACTTCCATGCGCGAGGCAAGATGCTCGCTCAGGTCCTTGCCCTGTATCCCCAGCCCCCCCAGATAAATAATCTGTTCAAGACCAGCCTTGGACGAGGCCGCCGTCATGTTCTGGGCAGCCTGGCGATCGATTTCGGAAAAATTCCTGACGCCCGACTGCATGGCATGCACCAGATAAAAGGCCGCCTGGCATCCGGCCAGAGCCGAATCAAGGGCTTTTTGATCCAGGACATCCACGGGAACGATTTCAAGATGGGGATGGCGTGCGTAGGGACGGCAAGCCAGTTTGGAAGCCGAACGGGCTCCGGCCCGGACATGGTATCCCTTGTCCAGCAGCAAGGGGACGAGACGACCTCCCACATACCCGGTCGCGCCAAGGACAAGGACGGTTTTGTGCGTGGTGTTCACGAAATCTCCTGTATGAAGAAGGGTACCCATTCAGATGGCTTGTTTACAAGACGCAACGTTGAACCGGAACGGATTGTGGGCGCATGTCTGCGTTGGAAATACCGGGGATGACCACCTGTTCTTCGTTTTGTCTGAACATTGCCGTTGTTGTTCATGTGCCGGGCAGAAACATTCATACATGATTGAGCAGTTGGAGTTCCACGGGATGGGGATGGAGATACCATTGTTCCTCCAGATACTTCTGCCTGTACAGACGAACATAATGATTGACCATGGTGATCGGAACAATCAGGGGCACATGACCGCTTTGGTACCGGGCGATGATTTCCAGCAGTTCCTGTTTTGCATCCGGCAAGAGGTCCCGTTTGAAATATCCCATAAGGTGCATGAGGACATTGACGTTCTTGTTCACCGTTGTCTTAAGGCTCAAGGCTTTGGTCAGCATGGCGAAATAGCTGTCAAACAGGACGTCGGTTTCCAGCTCGCTGCCTCGGGCCACCAATCGGCCCATGTCCTTGTATCCCCTGAGATGCTGGGACATAATCATGTACTTGTGCCGGGTATGAAAGGCCACCAGGTTACCCGTGGTTTTGCCCGCCTCCAGCATGGACCGCCACCGTTTCATGACAAACAGCCTGCGGATGAAATTCTCCCTGAGTCCGGGATCGTACAGCCGGCCACTGTCCTCCACCGGCAGCAAGGGAAAACGGTCCATGAACATGCGGGCAAATATGCCCACCCCCTTGGCAACGGGAACCCCCTTGTCGTTATAGACTTTGACCCGCTCCATGCCCGAAGATGGAGACTTGGGCGTGAAAATGAATCCGCACAGGTCAAGGGTTGCCAGCCGTTCCAGCTCCCTGTTTCCCCAGCGTTGCATCTGCTCGGTGTAATCAATGTGCGTGGTTCTGGTCTCCAGCCGGGGCATGTTCGGGTTGTTGCCCGTCAATCGCAGGGCTTCCCGGGGAACGGGCATACCGCACCCGACCTCGGGACATACCGGAACATACTCCAGATAGGGAGCCAGAATATCGGTCAGCAGACGACTGCGCTTGTGCGATCCGTCATAGCGTACAGGCTCCCCCAGGAGACACGCACTCACTCCGACCCGAATGGTTTTGCCCATGGAATCCTCCATCCACACCTTTTTGCCATACCACGACCATTACCCGGTTTGCGCGAAAAATGCCATGGGTTCGGACAAAAAAGAGGAGGCATGCCTTTTTCGCGCATGCCTCCTCTTCAAAAGCGTCCGTTTGCAACGAACATGTTGACCCATCAGGTTTGTAAGGGATATGCCTTGTACCTATGCAATCTCCTTTCAACACTGACGACTACTCATGAAAAACATTCTGATCCTCCTTGCCGTTGCCCTGGCCGCAACCTCCATCGCCCTGGCCGAACAGATCGGTTCAGTGGACACAGCCTTCAAGTTCCTTGGCCCTGATGACAAGATCGTAGTGGAATCCTTTGACGATCCGGAGGTTGCCGGTGTGACCTGCTATCTGAGCAGGGCCAAGAAAGGAGGTGTATCCGGCGCCATGGGGATTGCCGAAGACACCTCGGATGCGTCCCTTGCGTGCAGACAGACGGGAAAGATCGTTCTCCCGGAGAAAATCCGCAACAACGGCCACAAAGGGCGCAAGGTGTTCAGAAAAAGGACTTCCATCCTGTTCAAGACCATGCAGGTCGTGCGGTTCTATGACCAAAAACGCAACGTGCTTGTCTACCTGACCTATAGCGACAAGCTCATTGATGGCTCGCCCAAGAATTCCATCTCCTGTGTCACCATCCGCAACCGGGAATGGGAATAGCCTGCTTCACCTTTGCACCAAGGATCCTGCCATGCTCAACGTCTTGTTTCGATCACTTTTCCTGTGCTGCCTGACCCTTTGCATCACGAGTTCCCCTGCCCGGGCAGAGGACGCACTGGTCACCGGCGGCACCGTCTACGTCCCCATCTATTCGAACATCTACCACGGCCCCAAGGCCCGTCCCTTCGAGCTTATGGCCATCCTGAGCATTCGCAACACCGATCTCCAGGGGTCCATACGCATTGTCCAGGCCGACTACCATGACAGCCATGGCAAGCTGATAAAACGCCATGTGGGGAAAAACCTGATCCTTCCTCCCCTGGGATCGGCCGATTACACGGTTCCCGAACAGGACAAAACAGGAGGTGCCGGCGCCAATTTCATTGTCACCTGGGAATCCGACCAGCCGGTCAACGAGCCCATCATCCAATCCCTGATGATCAGCACCCGCTCCTCTCTGGGCATATCGTTCATCTGCCCGGGCAAAACAATCCATGTTTCCCCATAATCCCCTGGCTTACCCGGCCACAACCCGATTTCTTCCCCCCTTTTTGGCCTGGTACATGCGGGAGTCAGCCAAGTTGAACAGGGTCTGAAAATCCCTGTCCGGAAGTTCCCTGTCCAGGGAAACCACGCCCACGCTGATGGTGAACCGGATCATGGTCTTCTCGTCAACACTGACCTCGATCTTTTCCACGGCTTGACGCAATCGTTCGGCAACAGCCATTGCCTGCTCGTGATCCGTCTCGGGCAAAAGCACGGCAAACTCTTCTCCGCCCACGCGACCGGGCACGTCCTGCTCCCGGCAGATTGCCAGCAGATGCCTGCCCAGCATCCGCAAGACCTCGTCGCCCCGGTCATGCCCATAGGTGTCATTGATCTTCTTGAAATGATCGATATCAAAGAGCAACAATGCCAAAGGCCTTTTATACCTGATGGCCCGCTGGATCTCCCTGTCAGCGCAATGGACGAAATGGGTACGATTATACAGATTGGTCAGGCCGTCCCGGGTGGCCATGACCATGAGCCTGGCGGTTGCCAGGTGCTCCCGGTACCGGGCCGATGACCACAGCCAGGCAACAATGCCCAGCCCGATAAAGGTCAATACACCCAGGGGAACACCGATCAGAAAATATTCAATGCTCATGACATCCATGGGCACCCTGGAAATGAGCACCCAGGATTCCGTCTCCTCCAGGTGGGGATACACGGCACTGTTCTGCCCCTGGAAATGCCGGGTGGGCGTCATGGTCGTAAAGGTGAACAGATTGTCTCCCAGCACAACCTGACCATGGTCCTGCTGACGGATGAGTTCCCAGAGTTCCGGAAATCGCTCGCGTATATGCCCGCTATGCTCCCTCCCGGGCATGAACCCCCATTCTTCCTCCAGCGTCGGCCCTATGAGCCAGAACCCGTTGCTGTTGATGAGATAGGAGTCACCATCACCCGACTCCCCAACGCGTTTGATGGTCTCGATGAGTTTTTCCCCACAATAATTAAGAACAACCACACCCAACCGGTGACCGTCATGATCATCCACTGGCGTGGAAAACCTGAGCACCGGTTTGAGGGGGCGCTCCACCCGACCGTGCTCCATGTTCAGATCAAAACGTGAAATAATCACATCTCCGGATGCCGCCTGCAATGCCTTGATAAAATACGGTCTTGTGCCCTTGTTCTGCAGGTATTGCTGCTCAACCGCATACGGGCGCCCCTGTTCGACATTGATGCGCACAACCTCCCTGCCTGTGGCATCCAGAAAACGGACCTGGTCATACACCTGCTTGACCCGGCTCAGGCTGACAAGAAATCTTTCAAACAACCGTTGGCGCGAATGCCGGTCCGACGCCACCACCTGTCCCGAGCGGATGATATCCCCCACCAGCAGGGCATCGGACGCATGGGCGGCCAGATCTGTCTGGATGACCCGTTGTTGCTGCGCGACCACATTGACTGCACGGATCTTGATTCTTTCGGTCCGCAGGTATTTCTGCGCCTCCAGCCCCACGATCACCGTCACAACGGATATGACGACCAAGGGGATAAAATGCAGCAGAAAATCGCGATGCAAGGAAAACTCCCCAGGATGATCCATTTTCGCTGTTTCTTCCGTTTCACGCATTGACACGCTCGCCTGTTTCTGGGATCAAATAGTCTACGTTTCCCGATTGCCTACGGCAAATATCCTCTACCGTGATACACAAACCGCCTGCAATCATCTTTCCCCATACGACCATCCACCAAGGAGGAACTCATGGACATCACGGCCGAAAAACTGACCGCAAAACTCAAGGAAATCCATCCGGAAATTGATGCGTACTGCCTGGGACTCAAGGTGCGCTTCGACAAGGACAAACGAGCATGGATCGCCACCTTTCGCAAGGGCGACCACACACTGGAGACCCATATGGAAGAACAGGACGTAGAAAACTGCATGAATAATGTACAATGCGTCTATGTTGGTGTCCAGCTTGGCCAGTTCGTCAAGAACTATTGTGAAGGCGGACAGGAATGCAAAAGATAAACGCGCGGTCCTGATACGCCCCAGGCAATATCATGGGTGTGATATGAGTGTTTAACAAAACATCGCGTCATCATGCAACCTTTCCATGCTCTGCACCAATGCACAAAAAAAGGATGCCCCTTGGGGTATCCTTTTTTTGATGCAGATCAACCACGATACGCTGCCGTCATTCATCCAGCAGTTCCACATAATCCCGAACAATCACCTTGAGACCAAATCCCGGAAAATTAATCTTGTACTTGTCAGGATCGATCCGTTCCACAATCTTGCCCTGGCCAAAAATTTTGTGCCGACAGGTTGTGGGCGTTGTGGCCGACGAGACAGAAGGGGACGATGATAAGGGAGAGGTACCGGAAAACGCAGGAGCAGATGTCTTCTGGCCTGCGCCAACCCCGACGGTCCTGCCGCCATAGGTCTCCTTGAATTCGGTAAACAGATGGGACGGAATATCCTGCAAAAAGGGACAGGGCATGGCCGGATCGTTGCTTTGATAATACCGGTTGTACAGGGCGCTTGGAACAAACAGTCCCAGATACTCCCTGGCCCGTGTACAGGCCACATACAGCAACCGGCGTTCTTCCTCGAATTCCTCGGCCGAGTTCATGGCATGCCTGGACGGAAAGCGCTCCTCCACCAGATTGATGAGGATAACGGCCGACCATTCCAACCCCTTGGCCGAATGGACCGTAGAAAGGATGAGCTGATCCTGGCTCATGTTGCTGCTTCCAAGCTGATCAGGATTCTCCAGGGTCAGATCCGCCAGAAAGGTCTCGATATCCTTGTATGGCGAAGCGATCTGGGCCAGCTCGTCAAGGCCGGAGATTCTGCGGGGATAGTCATCGGGAAACCGATGCTCCACCAGGGGCTTGTAATATTCATACACGGCTTCCAAAGCCGACAGGGGCGTTGGCGATGACTCACGCAGGCTGTCAAGAAGATCCATGACCGTTCGTATGGCCGCGTTTTTCCTGCACGCCTTGTCAATGGTATCCCGATCCCCTGCCCCAAGGGCATGAAACAGCCGCTCACAGGTCTTGGGTCCCACCCCCTTGATCCCGGAAAAGGCCCGCCGAAACGCAGGCAGGTCAAGGGGATTGGCAACCAGCTTGATAAAGGCCAGAGCATCCTTGATATGCGCGGCATCCGAAAACTTGATGCCTCCGTATTTCTGGAACTTGATGCCCATCTTGTTCAATTCCACTTCCAGGGCATAGGAATGATAGCCCGCCCTGAACAGCACCGCTATTTCGTGCAGGGGAAACTCTTTTTCCAGCTCCAGAATCTTGGCCACAACCAGCCTGGCCTCGGTGGAATCACTCAAGGGCTTGACCACTTCAGGAAGGCGCGTGGACTCCTTTTGGGAAAAAAGCTTTTTGGTATACTTTTGCTGGGAACCGGCCAGAATGGCGTTGGTCAGGGAGAGAATGGGCTGGACCGATCGGTAATTCTGTTCCAGCTTGATCACCCGGGTGCCAGGGAAAACATCCGGAAAATCAAGAATGTTCTGGATGTTGGCCCCCCTGAAAGCATAAATCGACTGAGCGTCGTCGCCCACGGCCATGACATTGCCCGTATTGCCTGCAAAGAGCTTGACCAGCCGGGCCTGGACCCGGTTGGTATCCTGATACTCGTCCACCATGATATACTGATAGGCCGCGCGCTCCTGCTCCAGGACCTCGGGATGGGAGATCAGCAGTTTTTCCAGCACAAAGAGCAGGTCATCATAGTCAACAACCTGATATTGCGTCTTGAGTTCCTTATACCGTTTTTCCAGACGGAGGATGTCTTCCCGATACCCATCCAGGTGACCGGCATCCTGGCGCAGGATGTCCCCCAAATCCATTTCCTTGTTGCGCGCCTGACTCAACAGGCTGATCACGGTGGATTTTTTGGGAAAGCTCCGATCTCCCTTGGCAATGTCCAGTTCCTCCTTGGCCTGCTTGATAAGCCCTTCAGCATCGCTGCGATCAAGTACGGTAAACCCGTTTTCATAGCCCAGCAGGTGGGCGTATTTGCGAAGCAGGAAAAAGGCAAAGCTGTGAAAAGTCCCACCGCGTACCGCGTTCATGCCCATGCCCAGCAGTTCGCCGGCCCGGCCGAGCATTTCCTGGGAGGCCTTGCGCGTAAAGGTCAAAAGCAAGATGGAAGCGGGCGGAATGCCCTGTTCCACAAGATAGGCCAGACGGTAGACAATGGTCCGGGTCTTGCCGCTTCCGGCCCCGGCAATGACCAGCAAAGGACCTTCGGTTGTGAGAACAGCCTCATATTGGGCTGGATTGAGTTCTTTTTCGTAATCAATAAGCATGCAGATTCCGTCATGAAATGCAAAGTCGGCAGGCAAGGGGTGCCAAGCGCTCCGACTTCCAGAAATGGATCATCCTTGGATGGTGACCACCCACCACCGCAAGGCCGTATGAATAGACGAGACAGGATCGATGGGCAAGGTCGGCGGAGCACGCCAACAGGAAAGGCCGGGATGACAATCCCGGCCTTTCTGGACACAGCGTAAAACAATCGTGCATGAGGGGTCAGGGCAAACCTGTCGCCTCACAAGGCCCCGACAGGAGCCGTCCCCAGAACCACAGCATAAGTTTCAATGAGGGTTTCAATATGCAGACAGGTCCATGAGGGAACATCCTCAGGCGGCTGGACACGAACCTCACCCATCTGCAGTGCAACTCCCTTGCGGTGCATTTCCTCGCCAATGATCACGTTGAGATTGCCCAGCAGCCTAGCAACTTCCTTCTGAAAGGATTCCCTGGACGGAATGGTGGTTGTGGGCTGCTTGCCGTAGGCGATCTGGTAGGCCAGCACATCCGGCAGGTACACGCCCATCCAATGGACCCGCTGAGAATCCTTCTGGGACAGGAAAACCACATGATCAAATGCTTGGGATGGCAGGGCATGACTGATTTCACAAACATGCGTTGCATAGCCCAATCGATACAGGTATTTTCTGATCATCTCGTAGGCACACACAAAAATACCCTGATCATCCAGCCCCTGCAGAACCGATTGGATGGAGGCCTCCTTCTGGCGCATGTCCTGATCAAAACGATCAAGCTGACGATTGAGCTCACGGATGCTCAGATAGTTGCGTCGGGTCAGGGCCTCACCAAGAAAAACATGGTTTTTGCCCTGGATATTCAGGAGCTCCCTGACTTGCTCCTCTGTTAGATATTGTTTTCTTATGGCGATCTCACCGAATTTTTCATAACGCAGTTGTTGTTCCCGCATGATTTCGAGAACCTGCTCCCTGGTCAGCAGCCCCTTTTCCAACGCAAGGGAACCGAGCAGGGCGTTGTTTTCTCGCTGAAAGGAAATGGCCTCGTTGAGCTGCTTCTGGCTGATCAATCCCTGATCCAGGAGAAACTGGCCGAAAAACGTGACGTTCATAATACCCCTACCCTTTGGCTATGGTTGCTCATGGGAGAAATGATCGAATCCCTGCAACCGAATCCCCGTCCCATCAAGAGAAAATCCGTTTGCAGTGACAATCCCGAGCTTCCAAGCCTCAGGAATCCGTTCTCGAACAATCTCGAAATATTCCGGTTCGACCGCCCCAAGCAAAGCGTAGTCCTCACCACCCCTAAGACAAAACCGTGCCTGGTTCAAGTGGTGTCTGGCACAATACATTGTAACCTCCGGATGGATCACCGAAGGGTCCATGAACATTGTTGCCCCCTGTCCCGGGGCCAACAATCTGGGAACATCCTGCTCCAGACCGTCGGAGATGTCCATGGCTCCGCGTACCCCCGGCAATGCTGCCAGGAGTCGTCCCTGCTCCACCAGGGGTTCAGGATGCACATGCTGACGGATACACGCGGGAAACGCATCCAGGTCCTGCCCGGCCTCCAGAACACCAAGGCCAACCCGGGCCATACCGACCCTGCCAATGACAAAAAGGACATCCCCGATACGCGTCCGGCCCCGGGCAAGCACCCTTTGCCCCGGAGCTCCCCAGACCGTGATACCCACGGTAATCTTGTCTCCATCACTGAGATCCCCGCCCGTCAGGACAAGATCATGGGTTGCGGCCAGATGGGCCATTCCTTGCAAAAAAGGCTCCCAAAACGAGACAGGAACCCCTCGCGGCGCCACCAACGCAAGACTGAACCCCAGAGGGACCGCTCCCATAGCGGCCAGATCGCTCACATTCACGGCCAGGGCCTTGTGCCCGATATCCGCCGGAGCAAAATAGGACGTCCTGAAATGCACATCTTCCACAAAAAGATCCGTGGTCACGCACAAGGATGGCGGGCAGGCAAAAACCGCGCAGTCATCCCCTCTGGCAATGGACAACTCTTTATGCTCGTTGGGAAAATACCTGTTTATCAGGGCAAGAAAATCATCTTCGCTGTGAATGAAAGCATCGTTCATGGGATATGCTGTGCACCCTGCTTGTTGCCCAAAGCGCCAGGACAAACGCCTGCGGCAATCTTGTTTGTGAATCCGTCCCCGGCCATGTTGTTACCGTACGCCTTGAGGAATACTCCATGCCGGTCAAACCGGCAACAAGAACCAGGAGCAGAACCCAACCACGCAAGCTGCCCCTAGTGTACATGACCACGCTCTTATTTCCAGTGTCATGCTCTTGATCATCACGGAAACATTTTCGTTTTTGCCAATGCATAACGACCAAACATATTGAATTTATTCAATAAATTATTTGATGACAGGATTCAAGACTCAAGGGTACCATGTAGCTGCATGTTGGCGTTCTGACTTTTTCTGTGCCACACAAATTAATCAGGTGAATCTGTATGAAAATAGGCAAGATGATAAGAACAGATTGGGTGAGTTTGATTGTCCTTGGCTCTTGTTTGTGCTTGTCGTCGACGGCTTTGGCAAAAAATCCTCATCCCCTAAAAAGAAAAGTAAGCATACTCTATATAAGCAATTTCAGCTCTCAATATTATTGGAATAATATAATAAAAAAACAAATCATGAAACATTTTGATTCATTGGAAATTCCTTTGGATTTTTATGAGGAAGTGCTTGATGTACGAAGAAAAGATCCACGCTCAAGAGATGCTATTTTTTCTATTTTAAAAAAATTATATAAAGAAAAATATCGAAATATCAAAATTGATCTGATTATAAGCAGCGATGACTCCATCGTTGGCTCATTGGGAAGAAAACTTTTTCCAGATGTTCCATTTTTATTTTGTTATGCGAGAAACGATCTTAAAAAAAATTTGATTGATATGGGCAACGCTTCAGCAACGATTGACCACAGAAATCCTGAAACAATAATAGATATTGGTATAAAACTGCATCCAAACATCAAGCACATTTGCATTGTTTCAGACTATTCTGAAGTTTCCATATTTTTTTCCAATCAAATTCAAAACATTGAAAAATTTTACCCACAAAGAAAATTTGTCTATATTCGTACAGACAACATAAATGAATTGGTTGATAAACTTCGACAACTTGATAATAATACATTTATTATTGATACAAGTTACTACTCCTCCCCTTTTGAAGAATTTTCCCACCGAAAAACCAAATCCATTGTTTTTGAAACAACCCAGTTGCCAGTATACAGTCTGTGGAGCAATCCCGTGGGCAATGGTGTTGTTGCCGGGATGGACCTTGACCCCTTTAAGCATGGAAGTACGGCTGCTCGACTTGCCGTACAGATCATCCAGCAGGGATCGGCAGACAATGTTCCTCCTGTTTTCGTTCCCGAAGAACGTGTTTATTTTGATTATGAAATGCTCACTTTGTTTTCCATCCCCGAGGACATACTCCCCCCCACCGCGGTTGTAATCAACAAGCCCCTTTCGTTTTTTGAAAAATATCGTGCAACATTAGCCCTGATCTTTGTAGTTGTAGTATTTTTTTCGATTATTATCACAATGTTAATCGTGGCTTTGCGACAAAAGAAACGAGAGAAAAAAGTGCTCACCATGGAAATAGACGTAAAGAACAAGGAGGCAGAAGCACGGGAAAAGTTGCAGCAGGCCAAAAAAATGGAGGCATTGGGTACGTTTTCACTTGGTATAGCCCACGATCTGAACGGGGTGCTTGGCAGTATTTCAACATGCTCGCGGTTGGCACAACAAGAAATTTCTTCGGAAAGCCGTGCGTATGAAGATTTGCATCAGATAGATATCAGCATACAACGGGCAATAGATCTTATCCGGAAAATTTCCAAAAAAGGAAATATCTACACCAAAGCACCTCTTCCACTGAAAAAGGCCATGGACGAGTCCATGCACGTTTTGAATTCACAAATCCCAAAAACTGTTGAATTCAATTATGAAAACAACATCGGTGATGCAAAGGTGCTGCTTGATCCCGGCGAAATCCACCAGATTGTACAAAATCTTTGCGTCAATGCCGTCCAGGCGATGGATGGGCATGGCCGGCTATCTGTTTGTGTGCATGAAGATTGCAAACTAAAGGAAATCGTCATTTCGGTCACTGATACAGGGAAAGGCATCCCCGGCGATCATGTGGAGCGCATCTTTGACCCTTATTTTACCACCAAAAAAGACAAAGGGGGCAAAGGTCTTGGATTGTTTATCGTTCACAATATCATTGATTCGATTTCCGGAAAAATTACCGTTAAAAACAGTATGAACGCAGGAACGTGCTTTCAATTGTATATTCCAATCGCAGAGTAAATAAAGGATGACACATAAAATACTTATTGTAGATGATGACCTGAGCGTACAATACGCTCTAAAGCGCATCATAGAAAATCATGGCCATGATGTTATTTCTGCATGCACCCTTGAGGAAGGTTTTGCACATGCGCAGGTGTACTCTTTTTCCGTGGTTTTATTGGACATAGGATTGCCGGATGGTAATGGGATGGATGCCATTGGTAATTTTTCGCAAAGCCCGGGACATCCTGAAATCATTATCATAACGGGTCTGGGTACCGAAGATGATGTGAGCAGAGCCCTTGCATCCGGGGCGTATGACTATATTTCAAAACACGCACCCATGGAAGAGGTCATCGCAACCTTGGATCAGGCCCTTTCCTTGTGGGAATCTACGACTCATGACAGCCATGGATCTCCCGGACCTCAAGGAAAACGTTTTTCCCGGGACCGTCTGTGCGGTTCGAGCGCTCCTTTTATGCGATCCCTGGCCCTGGCAGAGCAATATGCCCGCGTTGATTCCAATGTGCTGATTCTTGGAGAAACCGGAACAGGTAAAGAGCTTTTTGCACGCACCATCCATGACAACAGTGCCCGAAAATCATCCCCTTTTGTTACCGTGGACTGCGCAAGTCTGCCGGATTCCCTGGCTCAGAGTATTCTTTTTGGACATGTCAAGGGAGCGTTTACCAGCGCAGATGTGCCCCAACGCGGCCTTGTAGCCGAAGCCGAGCAGGGGACCTTGTTTTTTGACGAGATTGGGGAGTTGCCCCTTGATGTTCAAAAAATATTTTTGCGGGTTCTCCAGGAAAAAACATATCGTCTGGTGGGAAGTACCCGAGAAATTGCGTGTGATTTTCGACTTATTGCGGCGACCAACAGAAATCTGCTGCAGATGGTGGAAGATGGAAAGTTTCGAAAAGATCTTTATTTCAGATTGCAGACCTGCATTCTGGAACTTGTTCCGCTGAGGCAAAGGAAAGAGGATATAGAAGAGCTGGTTGCTTTTTTCATCGAACGGTTTTGTGATTTTTACAGGCAGCCTTTGCGATCATGCACCCCGGTCTTTATGCAGGCGTTAACCAGTTACCCCTGGCCAGGTAATGTCAGAGAATTGATGCATGCCATCGAGTACGCACTCTCCGCATCCAGATCTTCAGACCCCCTTTCTGTACATCATTTACCTGGAAAGATACGCGTCCATGGAGTAAAACAGAAGTTCGTCAAAAACATCACAATGAGACACAAGACAACGAGTAATCGTTCTTGTGCTGATAGAAACTTATTACAAAAAAACAACTTCCCCGAATTTGCCGAGTACAGAAAGAATGTTTTATATCAAGCTGAAAAAAACTATATGCATCAACTATCCAGTCTTGCGAACAAAAATATTCAATACATGATGCATTTAAGTGGGCTTTCAAAATCTCGTTGCTATGCGCTTATGAAAAAATATCTTTCATGAAATATATTGACAATATATACAATGCATGAATGTCCATGACAAAAGGCTGTTTCTTGAAAAGAAACAGCCTTTTGCGTTGTTGTGAATAATAAATGTTTTGATCGGTTTTCTATTTGAGGCACGATGCACAGGGCTTGCCCCCACCCGTCAAAATGACCTTGTTGATATCAATGGACAGCGTATCGTTGGTACTGTCGAGAACGCCTATAGGTTCATAAACAATGTTCAGAGATTTGGGTGCGAATATTTTTCGCAACCAGTGATTGAAATAACCATTTTCCGGATCGGCATACCCGCGAAGATTCATGATGTTCAGGTCCATGGCCGCGCGGTCATTGGTACCAGGACGAATTGAAATTTTTCCGCTCAGTCCTTCGTAATTGATCTTGCGGAGATAGGGCATGAGTTTTTCGCCGGTGATATTGGTAACCCCGTCATCCTTAGCCAGTTTGATGGCATGGGCAACGGCCCAGATATTATCATACCCCATGACGCCCCAGTAGAACGTGACATCGTTGGCATCAATTATTTTGCCTTCAACCTTGCTAAGCTTCTCTCGCAACTGGTCAATTTTTTTGCCTTCAGGCATCTTGGCTTTGGGGGCAAAGCTCCCAATGGCCGCATAGATTCCCTTGGGAGGGTTATCCGCAGACAGCATTTCAGATGAATAAAAATAATAGCCCGATTTTGTCATGCCCAGAGATTTTGCAGCCATATATACGGTGTACGTGTCAGGGACAGGCATGATGATGGCAAAGTGCTTGATCCCCATCGCCTTTTTTCGACTCAACCAGGTAAACACCTTGTAGAAATTTGTATTTCTCGGGTATCCGCATATGTCAGCCTTGAGCCCCAGCTTTTTGGCTTCAGCTGCAGCAGATTCCATACCACCCATGCCCCAGGCATCGGTTGTATGAAAAATACTGATTGTCTTTGCCCCAAAATGTTGTGCCGTCCGAATCAGGCTCGTATCGATAACCGAACTAGGAGAGACCACGCGAATAAAATAGGGAAAATTTTCAACAGAGCTCAAGCTTTCCGCATTTGATCCGTATGAAATAGTCGGTATTTTATATTTTGCTCCGACTTTGGCAATTTTAACGGCAGGACCAGAGCAGTCTGCACCAACCATTGCTATGATGTTTTTTTTCTTGAACAATTTTTCGGCAATAACATCGCTTCCCTGTATTCTGCATCGATAATTGGAGATGTTTTCTTCTTTCATCGCGAGCTTATCATCCCCCAAAATGCCAGAATTATTAACGTCTTCAATGGCAAATTGAGCACATTGCAATGCATAGTTTCCCCAATCAGCCTTAAGACCATTGGCGTAGCTCAGAGAAAACATGCCTGCCAATTGATATTCCTTGGCCTGTACGCTTCCCACTGCCGTAAATAAAATTATGGCAAGAAGTAGCAAAGTTTTTTGTACATATACACGATTCATGATCATATCTCTCACGTTGTTATGGTTGGTAATGGGTTCTGAGACTTTATTTTTTTCCCTTGGCGAGCATCAAGGCACCGCGTTCTGCAATAAATCCCAAAATGATCCCCACGAGTAGGGATGCAATGGACTCAAGAGCCAGGGCACCCGAACCCAGGTAGGCAGCACATCCGATAAATGAACCCGGAACAAATGAAAGAAATGAAAAGTACCCTGCAGCACACATAATAAAAACACCACCCATCAACGGCAGAAGCATGGGATTGCTCATACCCGTAACAGAAGCAATATAGACAACGGCACATCCGATGGCGACGCCAAACAGGTTGGTGACAACGGTTTTCTGTGCTCCCTTGATCCCCCCTCCAGCTGCAAAAAAAGCGGCCCACGAGGCAAACCCGATCCACCCGAGCATACCCCAATCTGCGGAAAATTGTCCGAATACTCCAGCAAGAACGCACGATGTCAATGCTACTGCGATATGATAATTCATGGTTTGGTCTCCTTTCATGGTTAAAGCAAAGATGGTGATGGATCACATGTTGTACGGTTTGGATGTTTGCAAAAAGTCATGACGCAGATGTGGGTATTATCATGAGGTCTTACACAATTCCTCCTTTTCCATTCAGTTTGTTTGAAAATGGTGTGACTTTTCCCGATGTTCATTTTTTCATCTAGCAACCCATGTGCCAAATTTCTCATATCATAACTATATAAATTTATTAATCTTATTTGCTGTGATGATTTTTTTGCTGATGCGGTTTTCCTGCAACGCAGGAATGACCATTTCAATGCTAATCCCTATTTTTTCACAAAATCATTTAAATTCAAAATGTTATTTCAATGCCGTCCATTTTCGCCATAAAGGGAGAGTTCCTGCCAAGTGGGAAAAGTGCCTCTCATGCCAGGATGCCTGGCTCCAGCGCCAAGAGGCTGCCCAAGGAGGCTCGTAAGCCGAAACAAAATCAACACATACCCAGGTAGATGACTTGTGCACCAGTCGGCGCTACTTTTGGAAAATCAAGGAGAGGATCAGGTTCACAGACTTGGGATTCGAAGGATACGGCTAACGAGTTGACAGGGGGGGGGATAATCAAGCCGACGGCGTGATTGAACAACGCTACTCAATGCCGCGTGCATCCAGATTACCTCAAGGAAGGGATAAATATAAAACGAGGTACAATGCTATAACAATCATAAACTTATGCCTAGTGCACAAGTTCATGATTGTTATAATTCAACAAAAACACCATTCTTAAACACATATCATCATATAATATTTTTTCAGCAATTACTTAAAACTTCTTTTATTTTTTTAATTTGCATTTCAATATTCATCTAACAACACAAATAACCATGTGACAATTTATTTCATTGCAGCAGCATTTGCTATGCCAGACAGCGCTTTTTCTATTTTTAAAAGAACGTCTTCACAGCCAACAATAACATGTCTTTGTGCCAAATATTTTGGATCATTATAGGATATCCAGACATGCCCGTTGTCATCTTCCCAGATTAATGCTTTTTGAGGCAAATCAATGGCAACACTTTGCTGACATTTGATAAGAGGACTGCCAACCTTTGGATTACCAAAGAGTATGAGCTCAGTATCCCGAAGTTTGATGCCGACTGTATTCGCGCCTTCTGAATGCTGTATTCGATTGAATACAGTCATACCCTTTTCTTTCAAAATATTTTCCATTCTATCTGCCGTTTCCTTGACATTGGATGCGCTCTGAACATTGATCACACCATCTGCTGCCTGTGCATACATTGCAAAAAACAATATCAAACACGTTGTCATAATCATTTTTTTCATTGCTTTCTCCTTTATCTAACAGTGAATATGCTCAGACGGCCCCATAACACCGGCCAGCTTGAAGCCCCCGCCCACACCGGCATTGCATCCGGTATATTCCTGATCTTCTTCCGCATTACACGGACATATTCTTTCGCAATGCAAAATGCGGAAGAATATGCCCGTTCGTGCTACCTATCCTGATTTTTGGATAAGAGCCCTCGTTCCTTTGCATACTTGCGCATGGATTTGCACGAATCCTCCCAGATTTACCCCAAAAACAGGCAGTCCCACATATGGAGCAGGACCCCTATCTGGTTGCCCGGGGAAACCGATCCGAGGGTTCCTCAAACCGATCTGTTGTCGATGAAGCAAAACACAACCCCGAGGACCATAAACAACCACCAGAAAAACACGTAGCATCGTTGCCCCGCAAAACAACAACGTCTTTAACCATTACCGCATCGCACCCCGCATGCTTCCTTTGTGCAGCAGCATATCTATCTGTAAAACCTGAAATGCTAGTCTTAACCAGGCAAAGCATCATCCTCTTTTTTTAAAAATAAAAGGTAATCCGGCCAACAGAAGAAATGCGGCACCGGGGAGAGGTGTCGGGGATGTGGGATAATTGCCGGGATCAGATATCTCAGGATACTCTGGCTGGTGAGGGCCATGGATCATTGGAAGCATACCGCTCACACGAACAACCATATCGTCAAAATCATATCTACCTTCTGGCGCAGTATCTTCAAAATATAAAGTGTAGTAATGCTTATAAGGGTTGTGATAATCCGGGTCATCATATGGATCATCGAGATGATAAAGAGGTTCATCTGTTTCCGTATAGTAAGTTTGCATAAAATCAAACGTATAATGATCCGGAACCAAGTCGAGTTCTATATTTGTATTTGTAAACAATCCGTTCGGAGTATCAATATAAAACCCAAACGCACCCCATCGGTCTATTCTGGCAAGTTCAGGAGTTCCAAACACTTTTTCAGTTCCTACCCCATCACTTCCTGAAAACACTTCAACCCCATAAAATTGCGATCCATCTGACTGAAAAACCCCAAAAGAGTTAAAATCAGCAAATGCTGAATTTTCCTCTTCCAATGTAAAATATACTCCAGGACTCGCGCATAGTGCGTCATCAAAAACCCAGATCTGATCATATGTTACCCAGTTGGATGCATATGTAACCGAACAAAAAAGGACGGAACCGAGAATAACAAGGAGTTCGTAAAAAAATTTCATAGCTGCCTTCTCCTGATTAAAGATGAACAGTTCATGAGGGTGGACCATACTATTCTTAAAAGGCAACAAATGTTCCAGTGCTATCTTCCTGAAAATATGCTATTTTTATTTCAAAAAGATGTATTTTCCGTTTTGAACGGACATTTTCTCAAAAAATTATCCGGAAATAACGTAAAACAACATGAAAGTCCAAACTGTTAAGCGTTACATGTCCATATGAGACATAGTTCCCGGACGGGTACCCGGATTGAAAAAAGCATCCATACGTCAAGCAAAAACAATGAGGTACAGCATGTAACGATTTTTTTTAACGGTTTGGACATGAAGGGAACAAGTTTTTCATGTTCGGTATTGAAAAATATAAAAAATGAAGATATGAAATATGACGTAGAGCTAGTTGATGACATACTGACAGGATGACCTTGGCAGTCACCGCATGAAATACAGGCAAAAGGAAGGAAAATAGATGTGTAAAAAATTATTTTTTTTGCAAAACGAAACATATACCAAACACTTCATAGCTTATCGGAGTAACAATCAGATGTATCATGGCAAAAGTATATAAGCAGACGGGAGAATTGCAAAGAATGATTGCTGAAAATGTATTTGTGGAAATCGCTGCAATACTTGGCCTGGCAACGTTGACCGGGATCATCGGACAAAAATTGCGGCAACCATTGATCATCATGTTCCTGGCAACAGGTATTTTAGCCGGCCCCTCGTTTCTGGGCATTATTCAAAGCCATGAACAGATCGAACTTTTGGCCCATATCGGGATAGCTCTCTTACTGTTTATTGTCGGCCTCAAACTTGATCTGAAGCTGATCCGGACCACCGGTCCCGTCGCCCTGGCAACCGGCCTGGGACAGATCGTATTCACCTCGCTGATCGGATTTCTTTTGGCCGCGGCCATGGGCATGTCCTTTCTCAGTGCAGCCTATGTCTCCGTATCGCTTACATTTTCAAGCACGATTATCATCGTCAAACTCCTGTCGGACAAAAAAGAGATCGATTCCCTGCATGGACAGATCGCTCTTGGATTTCTCATTGTTCAGGATATTGCAGCCATTCTGGCTCTGGTCGGATTGACCACGGCAGGGGCATCTGTCAGCGGAGAGGATACGGGATATCTCTTGTTTCTTATGGTCGGCTTAAAAGGGGTGTGGCTGTTGGGCACAGTTGCCCTGCTGATGAAGTACGTCATTCCCTACCTGACCCGGTGGCTGGCACATTCACTGGAACTGCTGACTCTCTTTGCCATTACCTGGGCGGTCCTTCTCGGAGCAGGCAGTGAGCTGCTGGGGTTCAGCAAGGAGGTCGGGGCATTTCTGGCAGGTGTCTCTCTGGCTTCCACGACCTTCAGAGATTCCATTGGAGCGCGGCTCACCAGCCTTCGGGACTTCCTCCTTTTATTTTTCTTCATTAATCTTGGCGCACAGCTGAACTGGTCCATGGTGGGCTCGCAATTGGGTGCTTCACTGATCTTTTCCATCTTTGTACTTTTGGGCAACCCACTCATTGTTTTGATTATCATGGGAATCATGGGATACCGGCGTCGCACCGCGTTTCTCGCCGGTCTTACCGTGGCCCAGATCAGTGAATTTTCCCTGATTGTGGCTGCCCTGGGGCTGAGTCTCGGCCACATTACCGAAGAGACAGTGGGGCTGATCACCCTTGTTGGCGTGGTCACCATCTTTCTGTCCACCTACATGATACTTTATTCCTACCCCCTGTACCGTGTACTTTCCTCCCCATTGAAGATCTTTGAAAGACAAAATCCTTATCGGGAAGCGGCCATAGATACGTTTACCGAACTGAAGGATGTTGACGTCATTTTAGTGGGGCTGGGCAATTATGGCAGCGGGCTGATGGAAAATTTTTTACGACGGAAAAATGTCATTGTGGGGGTCGACTTTGATCCTAACACTCTGGAAAAATGGCGAAAAAAAGGTGTGCCTGTTTTTTACGGGGATATGGCTGACCCGGAAATGCATGAACATTTACCCCTGAAAAAAGCGCGATGGGTCATCAGCGCTGTTCGTTCCCAAGAGATGAACCTGGCGCTCATCCATAACCTCAAAAAGAATAACTATGCAGGAAAAGTGGCGTTAACAGCAAGAAACAGCCAGGAGGCCGCTACCTTTGAAAGGGCCGGTGCCAACCTGATATTTCAGCCTTTTAAGGACGCAACAGAACAGGCTGCCGACGCATTGACCTATGCCATGGATTTTCTGCCGGAGCATGTTGACTGGCCGGTCTCGTTCCTTGAGCTGCGTATTCGGTCCGATGCGCTGGCTGCCGGAAAGGCCATCAAGGAACTGCCTTTGTCCGCTTCCGGCATATCCATTCTGGCAGCCAGTCGCGGGGGGCGCATTTTTTATGAACCCACACCGGAATTCAGAATTTTCCCTTCAGATCGTTTGCTCCTCATAGGCCATCCGGATGGTCTGAAGGAGGCGGAAAATATGCTGAATCAACTCAAACCCCTGAAAGACACGGAAGAGAAAGACCCCTTTGAAATCGCCGAAATCATGGTTTCAAAACATTCTGATCTTTCAGGCAGGTCGCTGGCCGAACTTCACTTCCGTCAGCAATTCAATGCAACGCTCATCGGCATACGCAGAGGGGATGAGCAGATCACCACGATCAACCCTGGCGAAAAAGTGTACGGCGGGGATTGCCTGATCGTCATCGGCAAGGCCGGGGCCATCAACGAGCTCAAAAATCTCGCCCCTCTTTAAAATACATGGCGTGAGGGTATCCATGAAACGATTTAAAAACATTCTCTACGTAACCGAAACAACGGTGAACCAGGCTTCGGCTCTGGCCCAGGCTGTCTCATTGGCGGAAAATAATCTGGCCGATATGACTGTTATGGATGTCATCCCCCCCCAGGGGATGATGGCCGGCATGGACCTGCCAGCAGGAGGACCCATGGCCGAAAGTCTGTCGACTCCAGTGGAGTCCCATCGTCGCAAAAAACTGGAAGCCATGATCCGGCCCTTTAGTGAACGTCTGCACGTTCGTCTGAAAGTTCTGGTTGGCAAACCATATCTTGAAGCGATTCAGGCTGTTGTGCAGACCGGGCATGATCTGCTGATCAAACCTGCAGAGAATCCGGGCTGGACGCGCAGGCTTTTCGGCAGCGACGACCTGCACCTTCTGCGCAAATGCCCTTGTCCGGTCTGGCTCATCAAACCGACGGCAAAACAGAACAACAACTGCATCCTGGCGGCCGTGGATTTCCCTCCGGCAGCTTCCGGTTCTGCAGAAAACGATCTTAACCGCGAAATTCTGGAACTGGCCGCCTCTCTGGCTCTGGCAAACTTCGCCTCCCTGCACATTGTCCATGCCTGGGAAGCCCTTGGTGGAAAGACCATCCTGTCCCGGGGAAGCACGTCGTCGGAAGGACTGGGCCATTACATTGAAAGGGAGCATGATCGCCATAGACAGGAACTCGACCGGCTGGCCGGACAACTTCGGGAGTGGGTCGGCAGTGAGGCATACGACTACCTCGCACCAGTCTTTCATCTGCCTGAGGGAGCGCCAAAAAAGGTGATTCCTCCTCTGGCAAAAGGGTTGAGAGCGGATCTGGTCGTCATGGGAACGGCCGCACGTACCGGCATATCGGGACTGATCATGGGCAATACCGCAGAGGCCATTCTTGACCAGCTCACATGTTCGGTCCTGGCCATCAAGCCTCCCGGGTTCACCCCCCCGGTCAAACTTACCAGATGATATGTGTATCGTATGTCCTGCCATGGGAGGAGGAACAGGAGAAAGGGGGTTTTCCCTGCCTTCTGTTCCTCCCTGCCATTTTCTGGCTCTGACAATAATCCGTTGAAGCACAAAGTGCTGTGCCCCTCCCCCGAGTGCTCATGCCCCGAGCACGGCACATGAGCCCGGACCCTGAGTTGCGGCTCTGATGCAGACCCTGATTGCTACATGAATTCCACACAACACGTCGAAGAACCTTCAAAAAAATCAAAAAAAATCGAGACGGCCCCTTGTGTCATACATAATGGTGACGATATAGGCCAATTCAGTGCAAGATAATGCCTGACCAAATATTGTTTGTTATACAGCTAAAAAGCATCAGAAAACCAGGCGGGATATCTTCCAGGCAGCACATTCCATGATCAGTCCATACATGACCAATCGCACAGAAGGATACGACTATTACCATAAGCCGGGGGCTCACTGATCGTTCCTGCAACCGAAGACCGCTCCGGAATCAAAAATCCAGAGGACTCTTTCTCTTTTTGGGTCGTGCTCTTGAAGGTATGGGTATAGGTGGACCACGGTTCGGAGTTGATCATTGAGATCAGGAAGGATTGTCTCAGGCAGAGGGGGCGCGCGGTCCTTCTTGCCCTTGCCGTTATGGACAGTGAGGACCATAGCGTCAAAGTTGATATCCTGCACCCGCAGTTTCTGGCATTCGAAGAGCCCGAGCTCGCAACCATATAGCAGCTTGGCTACCAGATCAATTGATGTTTCGCAGCAAGCTTTCCTATAAAGAGCGTTAAGGTTGTCCGGTCTGATAGGTCATGCTGATACTTATGACAAAAATCAAAATAATACCTCAGCCATTACGGTAGAAATGCCTCACCCCCTCTGGGATGGACTCTTGAGCCAGGCATTTCTCAAAATTGTCTCGAAAATCGTTTGGGATGTTAATCATAGCCTTTGATCGCTAAAAAGATCTCGATAACATGCCAAATTCAAAGTTATCAGATTAGGAACTACTAACATCCAATCTTAAATTTTTGTCAACGGGCAGGGTTTCCTGGAGTTAGCAGGAAACCACATAATAACTTGTTAGCTCTACGAGAGTGTAAATTCAATAAAATGAACTATCAAGGCAAAAACATGGCAAGCAAACCAACAATTACACAAGTTGAGAACGCGTTCTTTCCTGCAAAAGAAATAACCGATGCCGATAGATTTGCAGGTAGAACAAGGCCAGTTGAAGATTGCTACTACGCTTTGATTTCTGAAGGAACAAATATCGCGATTATAGGGAATCGAGGAATCGGAAAGTCGTCGCTTTCACGACAGGTCATAAACATATCGACTGGTAACAATGAGCTGCTAGCTAAAGTTGGCCTCGATGTTGATGAAAAGCTGGATTTCTTGCCAATATACTTTGCGTGTGGAAAAAGTATTTCTACGCACCAAGAACTATTGGAAAAGCTACTTACCAATAAAGATTGCTTATCAGATTGGTCTTACGATATTCCCAAGGCTAGAAAATCTCTAGAAAAGTATCAGCCCAAATTCAATATAGGGATTACATCTTTAGGCGGGGAAAAGGCTACTGAAACAGCAGTAAAAACGTCCCAACCAGATCACGATGTAGAGACTGTTTTTACAAACGTCGTTAGCGCCATAATTGAACAAAAAATGGCCAAGAATGGACTGCTTTTTGTTATCGATGAATTCGATCAGATACAAAACAAGACTGGGTTTGCATCTTTTTTAAAAGCACTGGCAACAAATGTACCAGGCGTTAAATTTTGTATCGTTGGTGTGGCTCACGATATTCAAGAATTAATGAAAGAACATGCATCATCGGACAGGCTTTTTGCTGGTGGAATTATTCATTTGCCTGCAATGGATAACGATGAGCTGAAAGAAATTATTCGGGGAGCAGAAGCGAGCATTAATGACTTTATTAGATTTGATGACAATGCTACTAATAAAGTAATCAACCTAGCTCAGGGTCACCCTTATATGGTCCACCTCATTGGAAAGTACGCATTGAGAATGGCCTATAGAAATGGAGATACATACATTTCTGCAACCGATATAGAGCATACTCTCGCAGAAATCGCGGAATCAGGAACAGACCCTGTTTTAGAGGGACGATATAAAAAAGCAGTTGCATCCTCAAGGCAAAGGGAAGTTGTATTGAAGGCTCTAGCTGAAGTACAGGCTGGCGAGCTAGAGATACATACAGCAGAAGCATATAAAAAAGCTATTGACAACGGTGTCGATAATCCAAGTCAATTTGTGGGACATCTGGTAACAGACGATTACGGTGCAGAAATTGTTAAAATAAGAGAGCGTTACTATCGATTTAAAGATTCTCTGTTTGTTGCTTACTTGAATGCACGGCCATCAATCTTTAAGGAAACGAGCTAACAAACACATGCACAGGAAGTCAAAAGCACCGCTTCGCTCAGCTTTTGCCTCCTGTGATGTGGGCGTTGTTGCCGGACGCTTCGCGCCGGCAACAACGGCCCACGGATACCATCCGCTTGTTGCTCGACGCAAAGAGCCTTACAACAAGCGGATCGAGCGGATGTCCGCAGATCCAAGTAAACTTGCCCCGCGGCCACCGCTCATCCGCGGGCCGTTAGATGACATGGATGGCAGGATGGAAGTTTTAGATTAAACTCTGACCCGGTCCAGAGGACCGGGATTTCTATTCTACATTAAAAAATGTTCAAAAAACGAACCAGTATCTATTCTATTAGAAGTCAATAATAATTCAACTCCAGGTGATTTATTAATTTTTGTATCAACAATGTTGTTTGCTCTACAGACTCTTTTAACAAAAGAGGAAAGTGAAAGTATATTTGATTCATGTGCAAAATGGGTTGGATTGGCCTCAAAAGCAAAAGAATTAATAAAATAATCTAGCTAACAAATTGCTTCACCTGACCTCGTTGCACTTCGGCAGGTGAGCTTAGCGTTGTTGCTCGGCGCAAAGAGCCTCACAACAAGCGAATCGAGCGGATATCCACAGGTCCAAGTAAACTTGTCCCTGCGGCCACCATTCAACCGCGGGCCGTTAGGGGCCAATCCTAAAGGAAAACGAGTTGGTAGAGAAAATTGGACACATTAAAAACCCTCTGACGGTAATTGCAATATTTGCTGCAATTGCAGAAATCAGTGGCACAACAGTATTGCCCTTTATAGAGTCTGAAAATCAAGGTATCTATATTTGGTTTCTAATGCTGTTCCCTGTTTTTCTAGTCGGCATATTCTTCTTAACATTAAATTTTAACCATAAAGTTTTATACGCCCCATCTGACTACAAAAATGAAGATAATTTTCTAAAGTCATTTGGTAAGGCTACAACTGAAGAGAAAGAAAAAAAGCTCAGAGAAGAGGTTGAGGAAGCCGAAGATTCATCCTCAACTGACGAGAATGCACCCGGGACATCTGGTGACGACACTGAACCTCAAGAAACTTCAAGCAAGTCTGCTTCGTCCAAACATTCAGCAAGTTCTGTATTAAATTCAGAGCGTCACGCATCTTTGATGGCTAATGTCTCCTTAGCAGAAAAGCTTTCGATCATGAAACTGTCTAAAGACATGGGGCTCGAATTTAAAACTGACGTACGATTTGAAACCCCTAGCAGACGCAAAGTAATATTTGACGGTCTGGCAATAGACAAAAACAAAATTCACGCAGTAGAGGTCAAGTTGTTCAGAAATAAGCATGTAAACCCTTTGAGACTAGATAGGGTTTTACTTGAATCTGAGTTAATTGCGAGCCAACTAAAATGCATAGACTCAAAAGAATTAGTAATTCACTTTATGGCAGTCGTAGACAACCCAGAGGTAAATGCAAGTAGAGTAAAAGAACGTTTATCGCGTTATCTTGATAGATACAATGTGAACGTAAAACTTCATGTTGTCACGCTGGATGATTTAAAGAATGAGTATCAATACCGCCCCTAACAAGACGTGCTGTCGGACAACTTTTCCGCTGCGCTCCAAAATTGCCGCAAAGCGGGCCGTTAGGTTACAAAATGGAGTATCAAGTGACTGAACTTATAAACACAATACTGGAATGGCCATTGATAATTCAAGGCGCTTTGGGTTCAGGATTGTTTTGGCTGGTGCTTGTGATTGGTCAGAGGATTTCGGCTTTATCCGGAAAAGTTATTTCTCAACGGTCTACAGAAAACGAAATAAACTATTTAAGAGACCTACGGGATAAATACGTTGGCCTCAAAGCCCATCATGAGAATAATGTGCAAGTTGCAAACTATATCGCGACAGGGATTATATATAAAAGTTTACGCTCACTCTTTAAGGGGCTCATTTGGCTCGCACTAGGGTTAAGTTTTGGTTCAATAATTCCAGTTTTAGGGGTGGTGGGGTTTGTTGGTTGCCTTTATCACATGTTCAAGGGGCTTGCTGTAGTCCAGGAAGTAGATAAAAGCATTCCGCCTGCCGATAGAATAAGAGAAATCGATGAAAAGCTGGAACAACTAGAGCCTAACAAGTCAAGCAACTCGGATGGCGTAAACGCCGCCGGTTCTTGAGGCGTTGTTGTCGGACGCTTCGCGCCGGCAATAACGGCCCGCACATACCATCCGCTTGTTCAAGCAAACTTGCCCCCGCGGCCACCGCTCGCTCATCCGCGGGCCGTTATGGCGACGGTAAGTGTCAAAGAAGTTGTCGCTTTTCTTGACGCCCATGCAACGTTCTTTTCAGGTGATTGTTTGTGGATTTGGGGTAGAGTTCCCCTCGCCCACAACAGACCTGTTTCAGATCTTTCCAGACCAACGCTCGAGCCGATTTTCCGGAAAGCCAGATAGGGGAGATGCCGTTCCACCCGATAGCTACCCGCCACTCCCTGGTGACGACCCTTCAGAGCCACCAACCAAAGCCCACACACAATAAAGATGCATCGCATTATCCTGGCCACGAATGAGGCAGCCCATTCATGAGCAGCCTCCAGATTTCTAAAGGCTTTTGCGGATAATGCGAACATTCCTGGCAAGTCATGAACAGCAAGTCCAAGAAAGGATCAGACTGACAGACGATCCGTGCAAAACAGATGTAAGGGGTCACGTAAAACGAGAAAAATTTGCACATAAAACGAGAAAAATTTGCGGCCTCTCAAAATCTCGTTTTGTGTGAAAATCATCCACCACAGTCATCCGGTTTTATCTCGCAACCACCAAAACAGTTCGCCAAAATTGACACCGCATCGCCTGCACTCCTGGCTAATGCGCTTGAGCTCTCCTATTGTCGTTCTGTATCCATTGCAGTGCTTCATGTATCCGAGCCAGCTCGACAGGCTTTGCCTGATCGTCTCCGCAGATATCGTCCCGTTTGCATATCTATGCACGAAACCCTTCATCCTGCGCCTTGTCTTCTTGACGGTCCGCTTCCTGGGAAGGATGTGGGTTTTCCAGATGCGGTATCCGCAAAAATCAACACCTTGTGATGCTGGGTATATCCTTGTTTTTGGGTTGAGGCGCAGGGACAGGTCTGCAGCGAGATACTCTTTGATGCGCTCAAGCGTTTGCCTCAACCCCGCCTTGTCGTTGGAAACAATCACGGTATCGTCCATATATCTGACATATCGCTTGACGCCGAGGGCGTCCTTTACAAAGTGGTCAAGCCTGTCCAGATAAACATTGGCGATAACTTGCGACGTCAGTGCACCAACAGGTGTCCAGATTACAGTTTACAGTGGATCGCTGACGCAGCGCAGGCCCACGTTCCCGTCCACGTTCCACACCGTGCTGTACGCGAGCGCGCAGCGGGCCCCGGCAGGGTCGCCCCAGTCGCCGCCGACTCTGAGCTGGTACACACTTCCGTATAAATCGCCATGGTCGTATGCGCTGTCAACTCCCTCGTCGTGTGACGCCCACGATGATCCTCCGCCGAAACCAAGATTCCCGGTCAACTGGTATACATTCCCGCTCGGCTGGTCGATGTTCGCGCAGCTGACCATCCAGTCCTGACTGCCCGTGTTCACCCGGCCTGACGCCCCGGTGTTTCCTGCTGGCACCCCGTATGCGTACGCAAGGAACTCCTGGTATGTCGGAAGACGCTTGCCGGCATTTGCAGCAAGTTGGGCATAGTCAAAATAGGAATATCCTTCTGTCCCTGTGAGCGGAACGGCTCCATACACAGACTGCGGGATGGTTTCCGGCCACTGAGTCCCGTCTTCAGAATTGAGATAGATATCGACCCAAACGCCGCCGACCTTGGCCATTCCTGCCGGGTCAAGGCATGCCGGGCGACATATCAGATCCCATACAGAGTTTGGGACAACCTGTACGTCCAGCGTAGCTGTTTTGTCGAACCTCTGGTCATACGTCCTGACACGACCGTAGTGGAACCCTCCGATCTTGATTGAATTTGTCGCCGTATACCCGTCCGGGGCTGTTGTGTTTGCAGATATGACGGCCTCGCCGTATTTTGATCCGTCGTCGCACACATACACGCCATAGTTCTGTCCGAGAGTCAGCGATCCGATGTCAAGATCTTTAATCTCAAGGCCTTCTTCCAGCACAAAGCTGGTATGGGCGTCGCCAGATATCATGGGGACCACGGTTTCGGCGTTGATGACAACACCGTCCCCGTCATCGTTTACCGTGAGAATGGGCACGCCCTGCATGCCTCGCAGGGTCTGGGCCAGGGAAAGGGTCTCCGCCAGAATTTTCGTCTCGGCGCTATCCTCGTTTCGCCATTGTCTTCTCATTATTCTCCTCCCAGTCGGTCAATGTATTGCCTGATCGTTTCTGCGTCCAAACCGATTCTGGCGTACGCAGATGCAGGGTTGTCTTCGAGCCTGTATTGCACGATCTCTGTATTGCCGTCCTGTCCTTCTGTTTCCATGACCCTGTATTCAGGCTCGGGGCCATCTGCATCATCGATCGACTCTAAAACCTTGTCCCTCTGGTACACCTTGCCGGTGGCCAACATTGCCTGCAATTTTTTGATCACGCCGTTTTTGGGCAGATCTCCTTCCTCTGCCATGGATACGCATATTTCCACATCACGAGCAGTCCCAAATCGTTTCGGTATGCCTCTCATACTACCTCCGTTATTCAAGCATCATTCCTGGATAGCTTCCGTCTCCGCAATAGATTCCACATCCGCAGTAAATCGACGGCCCACACACAACATGAAGCGCATCGCTGTACAGGCTGTCATACAGCAGATCACCGTCACCAATAACCTTTGCCCGCACCTCGTAGGCCCCGGCAGTATCCCACGACAGCGTGATTGTGTTGTTCAGCGTTCCGGCCATCGCGCCGGACACCACGGTCGGGCTTCCGGTCGCGTACCACCGGATCTCTGTCGCCTCGCCATCTATCCCGTTGAGCGACAGCGTCAGCTCGCCAAACGTATCAATGGACGCATCCCCGGACACGCTCGGTGCATCGAGCCTGCGCACAAGATCGCCATTGGATCTCCGCCACCTGGCGTACTGTGACACCTCGGCTCTAACGCACATCCAGAAATCGTCTTCACCTGGATAGACCCAATACGTCCCAACAAGGTATCCATCATCATCCGGTGTAGGACGTCTTGAACGGCTGACACGTATATTGCCAAGCGAGATCTCCTGCTGCATGACGATAAGATTGGATATGCGATCGGACATTGCATCGAGTCTGTCCGCGAGATCGTCTGACCCGCCCCTGGCAGTAGAAATCTCTTCTTCGAGAGATCCCAGGCGCGAATCGCGGTTTGTGAACTTGTCGTTGTAGGTTGACCCCTCGGCATTGAACTCGTCCACCCACGCGTCAAGCTCTTCCTGCATGGTGACCAGTGCGGTCAAAAAAGCGTCGGCGCGCTGGTCAAAACTGTCCATGTCCTGCCGCGTAGGCGCTACCGGCAAGCTGGATATTTTTGATAGAGTCATGGGTCCTCCTTATATTAGGCCCTGTATTGTCAGCGAGCAGCTGGATGTCGTTGGCCCGGCAATAACAATGGAAAAGTCCGAAAAATAGCCGTACACAATCAGGGCATCATGGTCCGTGGAGTCGTTGTTGCAATCCCACACGCACGGCTTGCCGCGATACGACGCAAGCCTCCGCTGCAGATTGCTTACAGATGCTGTTGGCACGAGCAGGTCAACTGACAGTTCTTTTGACCAGGGCCCTTGCTCAAGCGATGTCACGCCGTCGGTGTCCGTCTCGGCTGACGAGTAATCGGTGATGCCCGCAGTCGGCGACCATTGCGATGCGGCAATGTATTGAGCGCGGCCGGCAACAACATGGCCGCACATTGCCTCGTCATCTCCGTTGGTTATCCGGATACGGGCGGAAGCGTTGTAGTAGAGCGGTGTCGATACGATAAGCGACGTCTTATACTCTGCCGGGGCAAAGAAATAATCTGCCCATGATGCGGATTGATCCAGACGCATGTCGAACGCCTCGGAAAACACAACCTCTCCGGTCGAGTCGTTGACAACCTCAATCTCCACGTCAGTTGCCTGGACATCAAGCAAGACAAGCGTGTCGCACCTACCAAACCCTATGGTCACGTCTATGTCGTCCGCCACGGTCTGCGAATTGACATAGGCGTCAAACATCTTCCAGCGATTCGTTGCGCCCACACGCTCCCATGCTGCGGCAATGGTCGTAGACGATACGCTTGATATGGTTGCCGACGCCCCGGAGTCATTCCCGGAGATCGTGTCCCCTGAATCGAAATCTCCGGACACGCCTGACAAAATCATATACCCGCCTGTTGTCCCGTCGATGAACGAGCATGTACCAGATGCCAGGGATGTCCCGACCGTCTCGCCGATGGTAAAGGATGACACATCTTCAGAGTCGCCGACAGATATCTTGACCCCGTCCTGGCCGTCACCGCTGCTGTCCGGAGGATAAAATCCGACATTGTCAGACCTTAGTGATGTGTATTCTTCAGCCACCCTCGGCGTCTCTCCGTCCTCTTCGTAGGATACAACAACGCGCTGCCCGGCTGCATATATTGTTTCGGCATCCCATTCAGAAAGCCCTGACTGCGTGACATTGCTGTCTATCAATTCGATATCTATCGGCTCGATGACCCTCATGCACGCACCTCCGGCATCCCGATGTGATCCCACCTATCAAGGATCTTCATTGATTTTTGGCAATACTTTGCAATGGCATACAGAGCTGCCGCCATATCTGATCCACCGCCAGCCGCTATCTGCTTCAGCGTGGTCAGCATGGCCTTGGTCTCGTCGGCAGTCATGATCCGGCCATCAACCCCGGGCATGAACAATTCCTGGCCGCGCTCGTTGATCTCGTACATATATCCCGGGGAGACTGGGCCACCAGCGTACCGGCCATATCCTGAGTTTCCGCCTGTGCTCGACGTGCTGCCACCGCTCGACGGGCCGCCACCGGCAGCGTCTGACGGGCCAAAGCCGCCAGAGCTTCCAAGGCCTCCTGACGGTCCGTACCCTCCGCTACCAGACCCGCTCCCCCATCCAGCCTCCTTTGCGGCTTCAAGGGCTGCATCTGCCCACGCTTTTGACAGCGAATCCGTGTCAATTCCAAGACTTCCAAGAGAATCAAGAGACCCTGAGATATCCCCAAGTGCATCTCCAAGGCCTCCGCCGACAAGCCCTGCAGCTTCGGCGAGAGATCCGACATCAACAAAAGAACCGTACGGCCCAACAGCAACGCGTCCGAGAGAGTCTGATATCCGTCCTGTTTCCAAGTTGAGCGACACTTCGCCGACACCGAACGGCTGGTATCCGACAATGGAGGTCGCATTCTCTGGGTCAAACCCGTACGCAGCTAGAGATCCGTATTCGGATATCTTTGCTCCTATCTCGGAGAGTTTGTCCTGTGCAGCAGCATACGCCCTGCGCCCTGTAATATGGCCATATTTATCCTCAAGCGCATCCTTGAGCGTTTCGTCTGATCGCAGGTCCATGGCATCAGCAATGCTCGATATGGCCAGCGCGGTTACAGGTGACAACGCGGCAATCATTGCTCCAGGGATGTTAACACCAGACAGAACAGACAAACCGTATCCAACGATCTTTCCGGCGGTTGCATAATCGGATACGCCTAGAACATCAGATGTTAGATTACCCATAAACGTTCCAGCAAACCCAGGAATTGCAGCCGAGACGAATCCCGACACCGCCTGATCAAACGCCGCATCCTTGATCGCTGAGGAAGAAATGTCATATCCGGCATTTTGCAATGCCTTGCCCATGTTAGATACTGCGGAGAAATTATTGATGCCTGCTGCGACACCACCCAGAACAGACGATTGCAGGGCCCCAATGGCATGGCCGGCAATATCCGGACTGTCCCACGACCCCGCAACATAGCCAGACGCCCTGGTTCCGATGCTGACGGCATTTGACACCGCATCAAAATATCCATCCGCAGACATGCCGCCGTTATCAATCGCCTGCCTTATCGTTTCAGCCTGTTTTGCCGGGATGACCATTTCCCCCTGCTGTAGGATGGCCAGCAATTCATCCTGCTTGATGCCTGTAGTCCCGGTATGGAATGTCAGAAGAGAATCGGCAAATGATGCACCCCAGGAGATGAGATTCGATGTTGCCCACTCTGTTGCCATCTGGGTTACATAGTCAGTCATGCTTCTCAGCATGGAGTCCCAGAAAGACTCCCAGTAGCTACCGAGTGAATCCATGTCTCCCTTGATCGCGTCAAACAGAAGATCAGACGCGGCGCCACGGGACGATCGGAAAAAATCGCTGACAATGTCGTACCCTGTTTCTCCCCATGTCCTTGCGTACCCGAGGTTGTCGTCATATCCAGCCTTCAGACCATCAAAAAAATCGTCTCCAGCCAACGCTTTGAGCCGGAACGCATCCTCAGCGTCATCAACCTCCCGCTTGTTTACTTTTTCGATTTCCTTTCTGGCCCACTCCGCGACCTTAACCTTGTCCGCCCCGGCATCATCGTAGAGCCTGGCTTTTTCGCGGATAGCCTGCCTCTCGAATTCGTACTGGTCGCCGGTGAGCTCCTCAAATTCTTTGACCAGGTCCTCCTGGGAATCGAGCTGGGACTTCTCCCATTTTGTCAACAGATCTCCACGGCGCTGGAGGCCTTTTTTGTATATATCGTTAGAGCTTTTTATGTACGAGCTATCCGCCTTGGCGACACTCTTTATTGCTGAATCTACACTCTTTGCGGTTGACTTGGCGGCCTTTTCTATGTTGGCCATGCTTTGCTTGCCTGTGTCTCCTGTATCGCGCAGGGCGTCCCTCAGGCTCTCGAACTTTCCGTGGAGGCCTTCAATTGTAGTGCTTGTGTCGATTATGTCCTTTGTTGCTTCTTCTTTTGTCTGCCTGATGGTTTCGCGCAGCGCGTCAATTGTTACCGCAGAGAGCTCCATGCTTTCCGGCAGCATCCATGTTGGTATAGATGTGTATAGATCGAGCAAGAATTCTTCTGCCTCTGCAATACCGAGCTTAAATGCGTCAAACGCTCCTCCAAGTCCATTAACTGAAAGCGCCAGTGTCTCCACAGCCCATGTGGATGCTTCCATGGTGTCAACAATGGCTTCACCAAATGACACAATAGAATCTTTATTCTCCCTGATCTCTCCAGATAAAAACCTAAGTGCTGTCTTTACTCCGTTCGACTGTCTCTCAAAAATGTCCAACCTTACGGACTCAACAACAGACTTGAATTCCTTCCACGCGCCGAGCGTGTCGTCACGCATGGACCCGGCAAGAGCAGATGTTGCTCCATCTACATTTTGCAGCTGTCCGTACAGTTTTTCGTACTGATCAATCTGCTCCATCAAAACCAGGACAGATTTTGATGCGATAATACCCCACTCTTCCTGAACCTTGGTGGCATCCCAGTTTGCATCTCTTGCGGCCTTGATTGTGCCGATCAGATCGTCGCTTCTTGTTCCGAGCTCTGCAGCAGCCTTGCTGTTGCGCAGCATGGCCTGCCGCAGATCCGTACCGGCGTCCGACGCTTTAATACCCGCGTTTGCCAGCGTGCCAAGCAGGGCAGATACCTGCTCAATCTCATAGCCCATGCTATGAGCAATAGGGGCAGCGTACTTAAGCGATTCCCCCATCATCTCGATGTTCGTATTTGACCTGGTCGTTGTCGCAATAAGCACGTCGCTGAAGTGCGCGAGATCCTCAACCCCAAGGCCCATGGCTGTAAGGCTGTCGGTCACGATGTCCGATGCACGGCCCAGGTCAAGGTTCCCGGCTGTAGCCAGGTCCAACACGCCGGGCAGGGCAGCGATGGACTGTTCAACGGTGAACCCGGCCATGGACATGTACTTCAACGCCTCGGCTGCCTGTGTGGCAGACCACTCCGTTGTTTCGCCCATTTCTCGGGCCGCAGCAGTCAGTGCTTTGTACTGCTCATCTGTAGCCCGGCTCACACCCTGCACGGTCTTCATGGTGTGCTCAAAGCTCATGCCCACGCTGGCAATGGATGTTTCAAACGCAGCCAGCGCCCTGACCGAAAAATAGGCCATTGCCCCTTTCATGGCCTTGGCCATCAGCTCGGCGCCTTTGGTCGTCCTGCCGATTTGGCTATTCAGGCTAGCCATGGACTTGCTGGCAGATGACCCCGCCCTGGTCGCGTCCTGGCCCATTGAGTCCAGGGCCTTACCCATGGACTTGACCTTGACAGACCCTTTGTCATCGACCTGCAGGGTGATCTTTACGGTGTTCGAGTTCATATCTGATCCGTCCCAGATCCTGCCATTCTTCCAGTGTTAAATCATCGCGCTCCAGCGGATACCCGCCGTCTTGCAAGGCCTTTATACGTAACAACTTGTGCGTGTATGGATGAAGATCTTCAGGCCTCTTTGACTTGCAGCCCTTACAGATGGCAGCAAGCCATCCGCCATTGTCTTTCCGGCACTGCTCCTGTCGGGCCGGGGTGCAGAGCCCGGCCCGAATAGCCTTCAGATCTTCCGTCAGTTTTTTTCTGCGTCCTCGCCCTGGTCGCGGGCAACCCTGGCAGACACATCAAACACCTGGGCGGCAAGCAGCTCGACCAGGTCAGACGCCTGCTCCAGCACAATATCTTTCCAGTCTTCGCGGTACCCAGGCTGGTTTGGATCAGTTACCAGGGGAACCCATTTCCCGTCCTGCTCAACTTCCAGGTCTCCGGCCCTGACGCCGACCAAGATCTCCAGCCCGTATTTCTGCCGCGCCTCGATTGTCCGGTTGATGAGTCGCCCGCCACTCCGCTCAACAGATGCGTTCTGATACGCCAGCCGCTGTTTATTCGTTGGCAGCGTGTAGTACATGGTTACACTGTCACCGGATATATTATCTTCAATCTTCAGGCTGCACTTGCCTCCAAGTCGTCTTGCCACGTGTATCTCCTTGATTGATGGCGGCACACGCCGCCCTTGTTTTACGCGTATGTCAGCACAACTTCATCATCCCCGGTCCCGGCATCGTCGATTGTTGCGGTGAACGCGAGTGAGTACGTCAGTATTCCATCCCGGTCTCCGTAAGCTGGGACCCCGTACTGAGCCTTGGGGATTGATATGCTGATCCGGTTGCCGATGTCTGATCCTACGGTTGCAGAAATGGCTGCTTTGGTCGATCCAGACCAGGCGGTCCACGGGTTGAACTCGGCCAAGGTAACGGCCTCCGGGTCAATTGATCCAGTCGGCGTCCTGGACTGGATCTCGATACCAGTCACTCCAGTGGAAGAATTGATATCTTTGCGCTGGCTCGTTGATACCCCAAGGTCAAACGAAAGGGCGTTACATACAGGCGAGTACCCGCCAACAGTAAGCCCGAGGCCCGCAACGATCGGGGGTACAATATCCGCAATAACCGGTGATGGCATAGCCTCGTCCACAGGATCGACCCACAGACCTGTCATTGAAAACTCGATTGTTCCCAAAGCGCTGACAGAAGCATCGATCTTAAACGACCCGCGACAGCCAATAGCCTTGTGAAGGAGGCCGTCTTGATAGTAGTATATTGTGCAGCTGTCGTGTTTGGCAGGGTCGGACTCTGGCTGATAAACCCAGCCTGTTGCCGCGTCGCCTGATTTTTTCATGCCACATGCCAGAAGCAGCGGCTCATATTCAGGCGGCAGTATGTCCGTATCCTCCATGCCGCCGCCCTTGAGTTCAGTTTGTATCGTTAGAGCAACAGTTTTTGTCGTCACGACAGACCCGATCGGACTCAAAACGTCACGTACATAATCCCTGGTAACCTCTTCACCAGAAGGCGTGATGTTTGACGAGACGTTGCAAATAAAAGCATCTGTTGCCGGATCAGGCGATGCATCGACCCCGTATGTCGCTTCAGTCTTTGCCAGGACAACCCGGCGTCTGGTTAATTTAGGCATGATATACTCCTATTTTCTCAAATACGTTTGGATAGAGAATACGGCTTCGTATCCGATGACACCGGACCCGTCTGGTACACGCAGGATGGAGTCTCTTGTCTTGACTATCTGCCCGGCAGCAATCTCTTGGCCGACCAGGGCGTCCTCAACCTTGTCCAACAGCTCCAGAGCCGCTGTGGCTGCCGCGTGACTGGACCTGTATTTTTTGGCCAATATCAGCACGGACCAAGACCACGTCTGTGCCTGCACCAGCGAGCCTGCTGCTTGGTTTTGCTTGGCAGGACCGCCCGCATAGACCACCCAGCACGCTGCCGAGCGCACGTCCATGGCTTTGCGGTCATCCATTCCCAAGGGCAGGGAGCCAATCCGGACCGACTCCGGGAGGGCCGATTTAAGCAGATCAATGATCTGGTCTTCTGTGGCCGAGCGGGTTGTCATACCAGATACCTCGTCAACGCATTGCTGATTTCATTCCAATCCAGTGAGTCTTCGTCCGGCAGAAATGGCCTTGCCGGGATCTTTGACCCGGGATGCCGGACAGACGTGACCGGATGGGACGCACCGGGCCAGACCAGGGCTTTCTTCGTCCTGGGCCGGATTGTCCTCGGTTTTGTTTTGCCACCAAACTGATGGATGGCCGCATACACAACATTCGTCCCCGTCTCGACCTTGTTACCCGACGCCCTGGCCGTAATGGAGTTTCTGAGCCTGGCTGTGTCCACCAGTGTCTGCCCGCCAGACGCCTTGACCCGTGCCGACTCCGGCCATTTGTGACCAGGAAGCCCGCCTTGCTCAAATGCTTCGGCGGACTGGGTGACAACGATCTCCCCGATCTCCCGCATGACAGGGGTAAGATCCCCCATCTTGGCAAGCAGCTCGCCGAGCATGGCCTGCACCTGGGACGTATCCACATCAATGCTGACGCCAGGCATCAGAAGCCCCTCCATCGACCACGGGGGAAAATGGGACGGGGAGCATCAACCAGCACTTCGTCGATGTCAGGTTCGGATTCGCTGCCCTCCTGCGGCCCGATAACGATCTTCCCGGAAACAATTGACTCCAGCAGCTTGGAGCACCTGGAGTGTTCCCGCTGCCAGGAATCAGGCTCGGCAACTCCGGGGCGGCGCAAATACAGGTGGTGCACAGCCAGCTTGGCCGATATGTTGGCGATAAGGCCAGGGACCGGATCGGCCAGGGGCACCGTTTGCACCGTGCCGACATACGCGTCGATCTCTCTGTCCGCTGCATCAATGGCTTCTTCGAGCACGGCCTGGACGGTTTCATCTTCCAAGCTGCCCGACCCGGCATCATCTGCCAGGTCGAGCAACTCGGATTCAGACAACAGCTTTTTCAGGTCTTCGATCGCAGAATACATGGCTACGCCTCAGATACCGTTGCCGTGCAGATTGCGGATGTGTTGACAATGGGGAACGGCTTGCTTTCTGCCACCAGCTTCACCCCAGAGGGATCTTTCATGGGGATGGGCTTGATGAAGAAGGGCATGGCCTGCAGCTTGCCGTCCAGATCATCAATGGCGCAGTAGGGCATCTTGTGCCCGCCGTCCTTGGCCACCATGACAAACTGATGGTCCCCGACCTTGGCCGTCATATTTCCATTGGAAGGATTGCGATACTTCTCGGCCATGCGCTTGACCTCGTACCCGCCAACATTGATCACGTTTTCCGAAATGGACACCTTGACCTTGGCCGTGGTGGTTGTGTTTTCGGCAATGCCGACAAGGTGGGAGTAGGCTGTTTTGCCCGCATAGGTGACAAATGATCCGCCAAACCCTTCCTCTTCGATCAGCTCGGCCATGTCGGACAGGATGGTGAATACATCCTTGAGCTTTGCACCGGTCGCACTGATTTTCGTCGACGGGATGTACGACAGGGGGGAACCGAAATCGACTTCCCAGGTTTCAAAACTCCCGGACTCAAGGGCAACAGGCCACTGGATCTTACCGGTCAGGGCCATGGCACCCATGGCCTCGGCAGTCTTCCGGCAGGCCTTGCGGAGATAGTCTGTCTTCTCCCGCGACCACGCCTGCTGACCACCACGACCCAATACCTTGAGATTGTTCAGATCTGCCCCAGTGACCATTTTGTTGGGCCGGATGGGCAGGGGTTCATAAAAGGTCACGGCACCGGATTCAGTGGTTGCGGGCACGGATGGGGCGCCACGCAACACAACAGGGAGCTCGCGGACAACTGCGCTCACCATGTCCGACCCAACCACCGGCGATCCCAGATTGGGCCGATCAGCGAATATCTCGTCGATGATCGTGGTGTGGATGGGAGGCAGGGATTTCAGGTTCTGGATGATGGCATCCCGGCTGAACAGCGATGTAAGATTAAGCATGCTTCACCTCGTTTTTTCTGGTTATTCGGCAAAGATTCCTGCGTCGCGCAGGGCATCAAGCTGGCTTTCGGTCGGCGATTCACTATCCGTAGCACCAACCTTGAGGGTCGTTCTGATGACAGATCCGTGGATGACCACCAGGCCGACCGTGGAGTTGGATGTGTCGATTTCAGCATCAAGCACACCAACAACAGCATTCAGCGGGGCGTCTCCGGTCGGATCATACGGGGCATACGATCCGTCAGCAGCTCGGGCGAGCAGAAGCCCCGTGGGATATGTGCCGTCATCGGCAGCAAATGTTCCCGACACGATAACCGGGGGATGCGCAGAGCCACGCGCCCGGGTGTCGTTGTAAGACAATATTGCGATTTTCGATGTAATGGTCATGGGTTCCTCCTGTGGTTATACTTTGTCTGTCAGATCGACATCTTCAGCCGGGGCCGCTGTGGGCTCCTTAAACTCGTCAAACAGACCGTGCCCCTTGTGGGACTCAAGGAATGCCCAGAAATGATCTTCCAGGCTCTTCTTGCCCTCGGACTCGGAAAAGCAGATCTCTTCATTTTCCGACCCAGATCCAAGATGCTCGGCAAAGGCAAGCACCTTGTCCTTTTCCGCTGGCATGACCTTGCCCGATTCAACCAGCTTGGCGATCCTGGCCTCTCTGGCCTCACGCTCCTTGGCCGCCTGGGCCTGGGCAACATCTGCAGCCAGCTTTTCCGCTTTGGCTTCAGCAGCTTCCCGGGCCGCCTTTTCCGCTTCCAGTTTTTTCTGCAGTTCCTCTATGGTCACTCCTGCATCCTCCTGTTTTGAGTATTCAAAATAATCGCCCTCATCGCTGAAACTGACTTCTCCCAAGCCTTCAACAGCTGGCTGGGCAGCCCCCAGTAACCCCACATGCCGGATACGCCCGTCCGGATAAAAGCTGACGCTCTTGTGTTTGTAGCGCCCGGCAGCAACCGCCTTTTTCAGTTCGTCCGGCACCTGCTTGAAACTGGCCAACAGCACATCTCCGGCTCGCTTGAGCTTATCGATCCAGCCGTATGCTGGAGCATTATCCTTGGGATGCCCAATGACCAATGGGGCTTCTCGCTTGCTCGGGTCATACGATTCAATGGCCTTGTCCAGGTCCTCCACCGTCCATGTCTTTGTCCGTCCACGGGAATCGGTGTGGGTCCCCGCGCGGAAGATAGGTGTCCATGTCATGACTGTTTCCTCGCTGCTAGACGTTGTTCCAAGGGCTGGCGCAGATTGGCCGGGTATTTGCTCAAGTCCGGTTCCCAGCCATCTTTCCCGCAATTGGTTTCAAAGCCTTTGTCCGGCATAAGCGGCCTGGCTGGCATCTTGTCGCCAGTCACAGGGTCCACGGGCTCAATCAGCTCTCCAAGGCCATTGCCGTGGCCCACTTCAATCCCTCGCTGTTCGACCTGCCGTTCAGACAACGTCTTCACCGAGCATCGGCAACGGAACCCGTTTGGCGGATAGAATGTGTCCCAAAACTCGCTGTCTGCCGGATAAACTTTGCCGTGCAGGGCCGCATGTGTCGGACGTGTGCGGGAGTCGTTGACAGCCGAGTATTGCCAGTACGGCCTGGATTCCCTGACGGCGACCATCTGCTTGTACCGCCCCGTTGCATAGGCAGTCTGGATGTTGGTCCGGAAGATATTGTCAACACGCCACGCCTTGACCCCGGTCCACCCCTGGTTCTCCCACACGTCAGACAGTGATGCCTTCCAGTCTTCAAAGCTGGTCCCATCGTCCAGGGCCTTGGTAATGGATTCAAAGATCATGGCCAGGACATCGGCTTCAGCAATGCCAGACACGGTAAATGCACGGGCCTTCCAAACGTCTGCCAGGGCGTAAAACTCGCTGGCAGTCATTTGCACCTTGGTGACCCAGTATTCTTTTGCCTCGTCCATGGGCAGCGGTTTCAATTCGACTGGCATGCTGTTTTTTGCTCCATAATACTAGTATTATACTAGTATAATACGCTTCACCGGCACTATTACCCCAAAAATAGCATTCAAGGCCTTACAAACGATTTTCGAGCGTTTTACCCCTTGTCGTACTCTTGCTGGCAATCTACGCACCGAACACACCCAGGAATGGCTTGCCTGCGGGCCAGGGGAATGAAGCACCCGCAATCAACGCACCTGACCCTGCCACACATGTTTTCGGAAGCGATATACACGGCATGCTTCCGCGACTCTTCCCATTCGCGCATGGATCGCCGCAGATAGTCGTTGGCAATATCAACCTCATCCATCGTCCTTAACCTCTTGATTCACCTGGAACCGTCCCCACAGATCAGCGGCGACCATGGCTTGCTGCAGCAGGTCTTCGAGATCTGCCCCGGCAAAGCCTTTTTCAAGCTCTTTTGCCAGGCGCTCCTGTACCTCGTCGTATGACCCTGATTCCTGGACGATTGCCTTGATGCGCGACATCACTTTCCGATCAAAAATTTTCGCTGCCCGGTCACGTCCCTGGTCTGCCATGTCCTCAAGCGCCTGTTGTTCAGCCGTGTAGCTGCCTTTGCCCTGGGCATGATCGATGTCCTGAGCTGCGCCATCTGTTGCGATATCAAACTCATCCTCGGCCAGGTTGTATCTGCGCACATAGTGGGCCTTGGTAAACCGAACGCCAGTGGTCGACAGCTTCTTGTCCAGGTCTGCCTGGGCGTCATAGTCTTCTGGCTCGCGGAAGCGGAAGGTCGGGGTAGGTACGCCAGGGGCGTTCACTTGCCCGTACACCCAGGCCAGATTTTCCATGAACGTACAGATCAGCACCTCGTCTGCTGCCGCATAGTCGGAAAGCAGCTTTCTGTGCGTCTCGGCCGCAGCCTTGGACCCTGATGACCCAATGTCCGCCGTCAGGGTCTGGCCCATGATGACCATAGCGATGGCATTGTCCATGTACTTGACCAAGTCGGCATGCAGTGATCCGCTTGCTTTGCCGCCGGTGGTCTCGACCTGCACTTCCGTACCCGCTGTGACCACGGCCACAGCGTCCTGGACCATATTGCTGAGCTGGCGCAAGATCTCCTGCCGCTCTGGCCGCTGCGCTCCGTTCCTGGCCCTGCCGATGACCCACGGCATGCCGAACTTTTCGCAAAGCGTTGTCCAAAATCTGATGCCGCCTTTTTTTATGGCCACGGGCCACAGGCACCGCGACAGAAGGCGCAGCCCATACGGGTTCCATGATGCAGGAAAATGGCGCACGGCAACGGCTTTGCGCGGATCAACATCCACACCAACGGCTGAGACATCGATAAATTTGAGCTTGTTATCAGACCCCCATCCAAACCATTCCGGGGGCCTTGGGATCATCTTGGACAGGGACATGGATCGGTTTCCTGGCGACCACACAAGCTCCACAACCGTATATCCAAAAAGCGGTGCATCAAGGATCTCTGAGAACAGGTTGTAGAGATCAACCCGCTCAAGATCTCTGGACAGCATGTCCCGCAGCCGAACCGCATCGTCTGTTGGCTCCTCGCCTTCTGCGTGACCCGGCTCCAGCACCCAGTCCTGTTTTTTCAGGGTGATCAGCTTCCTGGACTGTACGGATGCAGTAACCTTGTGATCAGCCAGCACGGCCCGCAGGGCATCCATTCCGGCGTTGGGCATCTTTTCCAGAACGGGGTCCGGGTCGGGCATGGTCCCCAGCCAGGATGCAGGATCAAACCCTGTAGCCGACAGGTATGTGTACATCTCGCTGCCGAGATCTGATTTCTTCAGATCATCAACATCCATGAATTGCGTTGGAGATACCCAAATTCCGCTCATCAATAACCCCGCAGCAGCTGTTTGCTGTGATTGATACCCGCCGTCAGCGCCTCAAACGGCCCGGAATACTCAAAATGCCTGCTGGCATACACGGCCAGCACATAGGCGATGGCCGCGTCACCATGTCGCTTGCCGCCATCACCGGCCTTTGTCCTAGTGCTGGCGGGGATCTTCGGGACTCCCTTCACCTTTTGCACGGCCCGCAGGTCGTCCATCACATCATCATCCCTTGGGATGGAAACGGTGCGATCCTCCAGCATGGCCTTGGCCGGGGGCCAGTTTTCCAGGAGCCAGGAATCATGAAAGCTGACCTGCTCAATGCGATCAGCGCCATACCTCTGGCGGCCACGCTCAGCCAAAAAAGCTCCGTTTCCGCCCTTATCCAGCGCACCACCGGCAAGCATGGGCAGCCGGTCGCAGACATGGAAAAGGATCTGCTCCTGCTGGGTAAAAGGGCAGTCACGGAGCTCAAGGAGGAAGGGCGTTGCAAAGGTTGCCCCGGGCATGGATTGCAAGGGCCAGATCACGGTCAGGTCAACGTCTCGTCCAAAGTCTTCTCCGAAATATGAGGGTCTCTGCGGAAGGCTCGCAAGCACATGGTCCAGCTCCGCCATGCACCAGTCCAATACCTCTCGAAATCTCTGATCATCGCGCCAGTCCACAAAGTCTTTGGACGGTGGTTCCCAGCGGATGACGGGTATCTCTGGCTTCCAACATGCCTCGATGGTCGAACGGAGCAGGTACGCACCGCCGCCCTGTGACGGTATGCAGAAGAGTTCTTCGTCGGCGTCGTCTCCATACGAAGCAATGATCTTATTGCGCCAATCAGCTTCCTTTTCAGCAGACCACTCTTCACCGCGTACCAGGCAAATTCGAGCATACAGCCCATCCTCCAGAGCTTCATCAAAGTCATACCGATGCACGGAGTATGGCAGCCGTCCGGCCCGGCAGTCCTCGATCAGCTGATTGAAATAGTTGGAGTCACCAAAATGGGTAGATATGACCACCACCTGACCGCCCCACATAAGCAGGGCCAGGGCCGCCTTCATGAGCCCTGCAAGGTCCTCATGGAATGCGGCCTCATCGATGACAACACGGCCTTGACGGCCGCGGAGGTTTGTCGGGCGGGAGCTCAGGGCAACAATCTGATGCCCGGACGCGAACGATATGCGAAATGCCGCAATGTCCTTGTCCCCGTCATCTGTCTTGTCCTTGAACACGAATTCATCGATGTCCGAACACGCTTTGGCGAACTGCTTGGCCCACCATGCGCATGTCTGGATGTACTCCCGGGTCATCTCCTGATTGTAGCCGATGTACAGCACGTCCATACCGTCCCGGCCTTCGGTGGCCGCTACAAGCACGTCATCAGACGCCTCGGCCCAGGTTATGCCGATCCGGCGGGATTTCTCAGCGATCTTGACCTCGGATTTATCGGCAACCCACTTCTGCTGGTATGGCAGCAGAACCGCAGGTGCCCGGTCGAGATCGCGTATGGTCAACATGCTGTTCATTGAATCCCTAAAATTTGCTTCCTGAACGCGTTCGCACTCTCAACAGAGAGCCCCTTGGCCCGGGCAGATTCCCGCCCGTCTGCGTTTGTCTGCGCCCGCATCTGGGAGATCATCTCCATGGCCTGACGCAATTCTTTGATTGATTTGAAATCGACTTGCCCCGGGTCACTCAACATCATGTTCAGCTTTGTGGATACGGCTTCGCTCAATGCTTCCACAGCATCCTCAGTTGTTTTGATCTCCCGCACCGGTGCCTTGGCGGCATTGACTGCCCGTCCTTCCCGGGCCGCCTTCTCCCTGGCCAGGGCCAGGTTCTCCAAAGCAGACACGGCAAAAGCGTCTTGCGCACCCTGGTCGGCAATCAGCTTTTTGAGCATCCTGGACCGGGCTTTGACGAAATCTGCCCGGATCTCGGATTCGGCCATGGCGATTTCTTCCCGCTTCTCACGCCACCGGTACTTTTCAGACCAGCGCTTGAGCGTGCTCGCAGCGATCCCGGTCATCTCGGAGACCTGGGCATACGACAGACGGTCAACGCAGTAGAGCTCCTGCGCTCGCCATACTGTTTCCGGATCGTGCTCCCAGCCCATTATTCCCCCAGGATGTCCTTGACCTTGGCCAGTCGCTTCAGGTCGGCCAGATACTTCAGGTGCAGATCAGACAGTTCAACAGCGGTAACAGCCACCGCCTCAATATCAAGATCTTTCAGGTCAGCCGTTGGATCAAGATTTGACCGGATGGTCTCAATCATGCCGGTTGCCCGGATCTCCATTCGCTTTACGTCGGTTTCCAGCTCGGCTTTTCTACCTAGGTATTTTGCCCGCTCACTGTTCATGCCACCCTCCTGGACTGCATCGCGTCGATCTTGTCACACAGTCGCTGCATGGTCTGGGTATTCAGGACCACTACGGAGTGGAGATCCCTGCACACCCGCTCGTATCCCTCGACCAGCAGGACGTTGTTCTTGTAATACGTAGATATTGCATCAACGGACTTGCCGTATTCTTCAAGGATTCGCGTTGTATCGGCACGATATGTCTCAAGCAGATCGGCCTGTCTTCTGGACGAGGTTGCGGATAAAAATATGACCACAAAGGGCATAACAAGCGGCAGCCCAAGCACAAGGATACCTATTCCCCATGGGCCTAATGCCCCGACAATTTGAGCCAGCGCCCCCATGGCAGCTGCTGTTGATGCGTCCATTATTCCTCCGTTTGTGGCGCGAGATCCGGCAGTTGTCTCAAGGCCTCGTTGGTTTTGCGCAGATCTTCGATTCCCGGGACCTCGTATCCCTCGTCAGCCAGCTTGGTGGCTGCATCTACAACCTGACCTGCAAGGCGTGTTGCTGTAGGGATCAAGGCGACAATCAGGTCAACAGTAGCAGGTGATATGGCCATGTCATTCCCCCTGTAGAGACAGAGACATCAACGTTGTGCTGATGTCCGATATGAGTTGCGCAATATCAGCACCCAGGGAGTCGAGGCCCTCGGGCGTGTCTATTGCATTGGTCCCGGCCCATACAATGACCATGTCGTTGTATGCGATGATTGCTCGTTTGAGGGCATCCATGGACTTGGCCAGCTCTGCTGGCATTGTCTCTCCTGCCGCCTGCAATCGTTCTTCGGTGGCAACATAGTTGGCGTACAGCTCTTGATATGCCTGCCCGACCTCATACCCTGTTGACTGCGCTCGCTCCCTGGGCGTCATGTTTGCCGAGCAACCGCAAGCGATACTGACGAGCATCACGACGCTGAAAAGCATCGGCAGGAAAAGGACAGATGTCTTGGTGGTCGATGTTGCGGATGTTTCCCCGGGCTGCTGCTTGGCCTTTCCTGTAACCAGTGCCAGCGCTTCAATAACCTTGTACACCTTGGCAACGAATGCATCGTCAGCAGGGGTGTCTGTCAGCTTGGTGATCAGGCTGGCAGCGGTCACAACAGACGTTGCCGCAGTCAGGATGCCAACCCAGTTTTCTATGATCCAATTGATTATATCCACGACTTCCTCCGTTATGCTGAAAACAGTTTGATGCCATATCGCGCCACATCATGATTGCGGCAGTCTATGTGCACCCAGGAAACGTCTGCCTCCATGGCTGTAACCAGGAACGTCCCATCATCATCACGCACAATATCAAGATCTTCGAGGATGGTCTGTCTGACAGTCTCTGCCGGGGCCCGAACTGGTATCAGGTCCAAGGCCCGTCCATAACGGTGCTGGGACAGTTCAGCGCCGACATTACATCCTGCAGGCCGAAACCCTCTGTACTGATTTGTCCCGCCATAATACCAGTCGTTTACGATCATGGGTCCAAACTCATCGCGCAGCCTGTCTGCGGCGCGTAATATGCGGGCATCAAAACAAATCCAGAGCCGTGCCCCATGCCTGTCAAGCAGGTCATGAGGCACAAGCTCGTGTAGGGAGAAATGGGATGGTCTGTACATGCGGCCAGGTTTAGCCGTCAGACAGGAACTGGGGAAATGAAGCGGATTCAGGGATTTTTTGCAGGAAAAACGAGAAAACCCCGCCATCATACACTGAGAGCGGGGTTCGTTTCGGCAATATTGTACCTGCTATTCTGGTCGATACATAAACGACCATTTCCCTAAGGCCAAGCCGTCAAAAGAAACGTCTGTCGTAAACGTCCGATGGTATCGAAGTGTATCTGTCGTTCGACCGGAAAGGGTACAGGTTACGGTGTCGACAACTGTCTCTCCCTTTACCAGAAAGAAAATAATCCTGCTGTTATGAATGTGGTGACACTTTTCGTCATGCGTCCAGTCTACGGTTCCATCGATGCAATATTCTTCACCGTTCTTTGACAAGACAGTATTAAACACACCGTAAATGCTATAATCTTGCATGCTGTACGGCAACGAGCTGTCACTGATAGGAGAGGAGTTAATCAGCACCCTTTTCCCAACATATGGACTCGAACAAGCCGCCAGCAACACTGCACCAAAAAACAAAAAAAACAACCTTTTCATTTTACCAAACCTCCTTTTTTCGATGACCAATATCCACTGCCTTACGCTCGTGCAAGGCAAAAATCAAAATCAGGCAATCAAATCGGCAGGCGGCGCTGTTTGGGTGCAGCATCGTTAAGGATCGCCCTGATGCGCCGTTCTGTAAGGCCATACTTTTTTGCCAGCTCCTGGATGCCGATTCCGGCCATCCTGTCCCGATAGATGGCCATGTCCCGTTTCCGCTGCTTTTCTGTCCTGTCCCAGATGGGGAAGTACACCTGGCATCCCTGGAACAGCTCGGCAATGCGCTTGGCAGTTTCGCGGTCCGTCACCGCCTCGATTTCCTGGTATATTTCAGGGATCATGAGGTCACCATCAGTTATCTTTTAAGCGTGTCAGACACAGCCTGGGCCTGCATGCGGAACAGCTCCAAACATCCCGCACACCGGGGGCCTGGGGACTGGCGATCAGGGCACCTGGTGCAGGCCACGTTCCGGATGGCCTCGTAAATTTTATCCACGTTCTCCGTGGGGGCCTTGCGTCCGTCCATGATCGCCCTCATCTTTCGTTCATGCCCGGCCTGGTCCCCGGCATAATTCCCGCCAGCCACCTGATACACAACTCCCTTGCTGGGCAACTCATCGGCATGGGACTTCCAGAACTTGTACACCGACCCATACCGGGCAACGATTTCATCCCTGAGACTCATCGTGTTTCAGCCCCTTCGCGACGCTGCTGGTAGGCCAATGCGGCTGTCATGGACTGCAACTGGTCATGACTGCACCAGACAACCCTGTCCACACCCCACATCTTGCGTGCAAGGCCGTCTGCGTACTCGGGCACAGGCCGCCCAAGAGAGTAGCATTGGGCCCAGATGCGCTTGATTTGACTTGCCTTGTCGGCAGGCAGTGCACCGTTCTGCTTCGACCGCCTGGGCTCAAACCCAAGCTTCCGCATATGAGCCACCACCCTGGTCAATCCGTACGAATCCAGATCACCGGCAGACTCGGCCCCGCCCACCTCGGCCAGTATGGCTCTGTACGCATCATCCGACAACCCAAGATCCTTCTTGGCAATATGAATCTTCGCAAGCATGTTCCTCCTGGTCATTGTTTCCTCCTATTCCCACATGTCGCAATCTCTCGAACACGATTCACACAGCGGTCGAGCAGAACGCGGATCACCTTTCCTGGTCCAGCGTTCTCGATTGACAAATCGACCACATGAACAGCAACGCTTATGATATTCAGTTCTTTTTTTCTTCACAGTACACACTCCTAACCAATTGATCCTTGATTTCCCCGCCCTGTTTGGGGGCAGGGTGTCAAATATCAACCGGCAATCCGTTTCACGTCTTCTTCGTTGTCCAGGAAAACATTATTGACCTCGTTCAGCGTCTTCCGCAATCGTTCCAGTTTTATGGCTTTCTTCCCGTCAATCCGTTTCCCTCCGATCATGAGACGCAACTGGGATAGCATAATTTCCATATCCGCAGCTTCTTCTGCCAGCTGTTCGAGTGCTGGCCTGTTCCTGAGCACATGCAGTGCAGCTGTAGCCAATTCCGTGGCTTCTTCGGCGACCATGGCCAACTGTGCTTCGACGCCCCAAGTACAAAGTGCTTCTTTGTAAATACTGTCCATTTTTTGTTTTTCCATACCAGTTCTCCTTGTATGTTATTTGGTTCATGATCTCGATCCAAAACGTTCTTTTATTTTTGCCAGGTGGGCCATGGCCCGCTGACGATTTGCCTCCAACTCCTGCTCCTCAATCCTTGCCTGCTCGTCCGCGCTGACAACCCTTCTCCCGTCTGTTGGCGAATACCGCAGGGCATCTTCTTTTTTCTTGTGGGCGACTTCAAAATTGCACTCGGCAATCTCGTAGGCGATGGCTCGCAGGTAGTTGTGTCCATCCATGGGCCTCTTCAGCTTCCCCTGGGCGTCCCGTTCCATCACGGCCTTGATGCCTTCCGCCCAGTATTCCGGGCGATTATCAATAATCCGGCCGCCTTTCCATTGCACTGTTTTGTCCCGGATGTACCCGTCCAGCTGACGGATAATGCGCAGGGCCCGGGACCAGGTCATGGCCCGGGGCGATCCGGGTTTCCGAAACAGGCCAAGATACGACCATATCAACCTGGGCAACTCCCCGGGCATGGCGTCCACTATAGTGACGGCAGCCTTGGCGTCAGCATCGGCCAAAAACAATTCAACCGGTCCGTATGTTCCGCAGTGAGGGCATGTTGCTTTCATCCCCGCGCCTCCATCTCGTCCTGCATCGCCCGCTTGCGGATGTCGTCATACGTCCAGGCGCACCTGTGCACACCGTCGGTCCCTGCTGCGTGGAAGCATTCGCACGTGCACCAGGTGCCGTGCCAGCAGCAGCAGTGCCGTTCGCAGAATTTTCGATCAACCTGGTCGCATGGGGGTCTGTTGATTTCTGCTCCATGGTCAACAACCTGGTTGCCTCGCAGTAGATCCCATCGACTACCCACCAGCCCAGCAGCTTCTTTCTGCATAGCATTTATCCTCCTTTTCCGTAGGCTGCTCGTCAGACCCGGGGCGCCGCCCCCGGATGACCCTGCACCCACTTTGCACCAGACAAAGTGGGTGCAGGGTTTCGCATTACCTATCCTGCAACTTCTTCAGCGTTTCCTCTGCATCTTTAACAGTCATACCGGCCATGAATGCATATTCGATCCACGCCTCTCCGTATAACTCCAGGAACCGGCCAAGGACCTCTATTTCTTGGTCTGTCAGTGCCATTTATGCCACCCTCCCTTTGATCTCCTGTTCGGCAATTTCATACCAGAACGTGTCTTTCTCAACCCGCCTGGCATGCACCAGGGCCAGCTTTTCGTCAGACCACTGGGAGAGTTCGTCCTTGTTCACAGATTCCTTGACCCGGATGGCCTCGGTAAATCCCAGTTCCTTGAGCTTGCCCAGCACCATGGCCAGGGTCTTCTTGGGCATTGGCTTGATCTCTTTGGACCTGCGGTACCCGATGCAGCCAAAGTCCAGGTCTTTTGACCGTTTATCCACGAACAGTTCGTCCTTGTTGAACTCGGCAAATGCCAGCAGGCCGTTTTCCAGGCTGGCCATCTTGGCTTGCAATGGAGCAACCGCCGCCTCTGTCTCCGCCTTCAGCCGATCAATCTCATCATTCATTGCCGATTCCCGGGCTTTGATGGACCTCTTCAGTTCGGCAATCTCGGCCAGGGCCTTGTTGGCAGCTGCCAGATCTTTCACCGGGTAGAGATTTTTTGGTTTCTGTCTCGCCATGTTTCCTCCTCAAGCTGTTTTTGCCATTTCTTCGGTTATTTCTTCGTCACCAGGGATTGACTCTGCCATCCTGGGGACAGGAAACAACCCTTCCATTTCCTCTGCCTCGTCAGCTGCAACGGCAAGATTTTGTCTTACAAGACGGAGCACTGCAGCCTGTTCCGGCCTGACTTGATGCATGATGCTACCCAGGGCGATGGCGCATGATCGTATTTCCTGACTAACCATTGTATCCTCCTAAAATATGTACGGCTATAAGTCTTCAAGCATTACATACAAAAAAATTGTCTCTTTAACATGTTTTATGTCTAAATTCAGCCTTGTTGCAATATCTCTTGCCTTCCACTCGATGTTGTCTCTACAGCTTTGGCAAATATCTATGGTTTCAAAATTATCTTCGTTTATGTGTCCGTCATAATAATCTCCACACTTAAAACATGTAGTCACGACATTGTGTTCAGTATTGCGACACACATCACAGACTTTTATTATTTTTGTATCCATTTTCAGCCCATATTTAGCATCTGTTGCATTATTATATACTGCTTCTTCAATGCCACCATGTTTTGATATGATTTCTTTAAGCCGTTCGATTTCGTCCCACATGGCAATAATGATGTTTGGATAAGTTTTCGCATACAGCTTTTTGACTTCATCGCGTAACTGTTCTTCTTCGCTTTTCATTTTTTATTCTCCACGGTCATGTTGGTGTTGGCACTCGTGACGATTAAATTACAGGCACATACTGGGCAAAATTAAAATAATCCCTTTCCGACTCCCAAAGGTGCATGGACTCCCAGGGGTCCTTGTCCCACGGTGTGGGCCGCCACGGTCTCCGGACCGTGCTCCCATTGGTGTCGGATGACAGGCCGTTCATTTTCCGGACAGCAGACACCCAGTCTTCGTCATACTGCTGGTCCTTATCCGGCCATACCCTGGCCATGACATTCTCAACAAAAAACGACCTGCGTATGCCGTCTGCGCAAAAATCGTATCTTGCCCGGATTGTCCTGGGCATGATGCGCGGAGTAATCATCCGCCCGCGCGGGGACTTGAGCCTTCCAAAATCACTGATCAGGTACCCGCGCATACCTGGTATTTTTCGCCATTGTTCAGCCATTGGATGCCTCCCCAAATCGATCAACAAGCGTTTGACAATGTTCCATCACCTTGGCCCGGGCCTTTTCCGAGTAGGGGTCCATTGTCAGAAATACCCGGACCAAACCAAGGGCCGCTGCCTTTTCAGCCTCAAACGGATCAGCATGTTTGATGGGTGGGTAGGGGGTGGCCCGCTGTTCCCGGGCCCGCATGGTTCCCCTGTACTTCAGAGTATTTCCGGACCGGCCGTAACGCTCGATGTACCCCTCTTCTTCAAGAAACACGCAATAACGCCTGACCATGGAGTACGAGACCCGGGTCACCTGGCTCAGGTCATGAAACGACCATCCTGGCCTGTGGCTCCGGACCGCCCGCCAGACACGAATGTACGACTCGCCATGCCTGCGCGGGGTCGCTTTGGGTATGTAGCGATACACACCAGGGGACACCCGCTCGGCCTCGCCGTGTCCAACCATGTCCTGCATGCGCCTGCGCAGGCGCACCTTTTCCCGCTCGTCATCAAGGCCGAAAACCTCATACAGCATGGCATGGCTCACTTCCCGCTTGCCGCCCTCGGACAAGCCCATGAGCACGCCGCGCAGTTCGTCCATTCCCGCAGTGATGGTCATATCTTCCGCCCCCGTGCCGTTGCTTTGGTCACCAGATCGGCGTCCACGCTTTGCGTCTGGGCGGCACGGCTCGCCTGTTCCACCTTGATCATCATGGTGTGGATGAGCCGAAAGTCGCCGCCGGACTTTTTTTTCAGGATGCGGGCCGCTTCTGGGCTCATCTTCAGCCCGGCAGCCCGGGCCGCATAGTTGAGCACGTCCATTTCCGACACGGGCCCAAAGACAACCTCCTGGGTCACGCGGGACCATATCCGGCGCCTGGATGACAGCAGGGGCTGCAATCCTGCCTCGCCGATCAGCACGATGGGGGCGCCGCTCTGGTCGTGGATGTCGCGCAGATCCTCGATGCGTTTGACATTGAGCCTGTCGGCCTCGTCGATAATGAGGGTCTGTCTGTCTCTCTCCAGCGCTTCCATGATGGCTATCTTGCATCGGTTCGCAGAGTGGGGGCGCTCGCCCTTGACTTCAAAGCAGAGTGCCTGCAAGAATGCCGTTTGAGTCCAATCCTGCCATACGCGCAGGAACACGCCGCCGTTCTCGGCGTGATAGTTCTCAGCGGCAAAGGTTTTGCCTCTGCCAGCCTGGCCGGACACAACGCCAATACCAGGCTGGCCCTTTTCCGTATCTTCCAGGTTCCGCATGGCTCTGCGGAACCTGGATACATTTTCCGTCTCCACAAATACTGGCTTCACGTCTTCCTCCTTATATGTTTACCGCGTGACCATCCTGGTCACGCAGCATGACCAGCGTCTGCCGGAGTTGGTTGTACCGTGGTGCAGCCACCTCGGCATATTCCCGGCTCTTCTCGTAATATTCCTTCCATGCCCGGTCTTCCTCGGTCAGCTCGATCCCTTCAACCTCGGAAATCTTGAACAGGTACTCGTATTTTTCCAATTCAGTTGAGAAAAAAGCGGGCCGATCATACCCGGGTTTGTCCGCGTCCAATTCGGCTGCAATGGCCTGCTGGGCAGCGATCAGCTCCGGGTCGATTTCGTCCTCATGCGCCACCTGGGGCTGTTCCGGGACAATGTCCTGAACTTGCAGCTCCACCTTTTCCCGCTTGACCCACGGCAATTGCTGGATGGCCTCACTGTCCCGGCCAAGGCCCATGGCGTCAGCCTGGCGGAAGGTTTCGCGCTTCAGCCGAGCTTGGAGTCTGTTGGCCTCCTGAACCTTGAGCATGTCCAGTTCGTTGCCGAATTCCTTGGCCAGGGGATGGATGGCCGATACGGGCGTGGCCTCGCCCAGGGGATGGTTGTCCATGGTGAACATTTTGACAGTGGACAGGTCCGCCCAGTGGTACCGGATCTTGATCTTTTGATTGAGCCCGTAGAGTACATCGGACTCGTAATCGACACCGGCCAGCGTAAATCTGCACCGTTTCGGATGGACAACCTTGGTGTGCATGAAATGCTGGTCCAGCTCTTCCGTACTGATGCCCGGGCCGCGACCGGCCTCCAGAATTTGCATGGGCGTGATCCCTTTACCAAGGGATCTGCACGGTCTGTTTGCGTACCAGCCAACATACAGGCGAAAGATTTCTGCGGCCTCGCGAACGTTGGGAATCCACCCGGAGTGGCGGGCCTGATGAAATTTTTCGTTTCTGGATCTCCATGCTGGCTTGGAGTCGATATTGTGCCCGCAATATGATGGCAAAAGCCGCTGGCACTGCTCGTCAAATGTACGGAAGAACCGCTCCACAATTTTTGTCCTGGCCTCGTATGGCTTTGATCTGCGCACGGCTATTCCAAGCCTGGCATACAGGCCGTTGAGCTCGTCAATTTCGTCGTTGTGATCCAGGAAATATTTGGAGGTGAAGGCACGGCCATTATCAATATATGCCACCTTGGGGTACTTCCCCAGAGTCTGACACGCCATCCGCAGTGCAGATGAGATGCAGAAGGTCGATTCAGAAGGCATGATCTCCCAGCCAACCGGGCAGTGGGCCCGCCAATCAAACCAGACCAGCAGACACATGCGCACGGGCCGCCCGTGAACCGGGTGGAGGACCTGGAAATTAAGGTCATGACCGTCAGCAAAGATGCAGTCCCCGACAGAGAGAAGTTTGTCGTTTCGTGTGGCAAAAGGCCCAACCTTGTCCTTGAGAGCCTTTTCGCCATCGCGCATAAGCACAACCAGGTCGTGGTGATGGGCATCGAACCGTTTGGCAAACCGACGAAAACTTGCATAGGATGCTACAGGAACACCGCGCTTTTCCAGTACAGCCCTGGTTGCCTCGTATGCCAGGGCGATCCCGGGCCTGTTTGGGTTGAGCCATGCGGTCAAAAACACGGCTTCCGCCTCAGGACCGATCTGCCCTGGGCCCTTTTTCCCGCCCTTGAGCCATGCCCCGCGTTTGTCGCATAGCACACGGTAATCATCGCCGTTGTCGCGCAAGGCCTTGTCCCACTTGTACAAGGTTGGCCGTGAGACCCGCCCGCGCCGTGCGTGCACTTTGGGCAGCAATTGCCCGGAATGGTACGCCAGCAAAAAAGCATCAGTTGCCGCACCCTTGGTTGATGCGGACTTGGAAACATGGGCCCGCCATTCATGGACAATGCGGTACCTGTCCAACCCGCTCTGGTGGGCAGAATCAGGTATGGCTGCAGATGTTGGTATCTCGATAATGGCAGGGGCCTGGGGCTTAACTGTCTGGACGCAGGCCGTATCTTTTGCAGACTCGGCAAGTATTTTGTGCTGGATGTCTTCCGGCAGATCGGCAAGGTAGAACGCCTTGCCGCCGCCTCGCGCTTTCCGTTTGTGGCTTGTCCATGACTCGGCCTTGGCACGCTTCTGCACGGCCCTGACTGTAACGCCTATTGCGTCTGCTATTTCTTTTGGTGTGTACTCTTTCATTGCCTGTCCTCATCCGTTTAATTCCCTGCCCCCGATGAGCGGAGGAAGGGTCAAAATGGGCGAAGCGACTTGATCCAGTTTATGCGGCCACATCCTTTTCATCTTCCTTATACTTGTCCCCAAAGTAGGACTTGGGGACACCAAGCTCCAAAACAAAGTACAAGTACAGCCTGCGTGATGTCTTTTTGCCAGCAATGAACATGCTGACAGTTGGTTTGGAAACACCAAGTTCTAATGCTACCTGCGCCTGGGTAATGCCGTGGAGCAACAGCCAGGCTTTGATTTTTCTGCTTTTCATTATACCCCCAGCTTCTGCATCAAGGCGCGTTTCTTCTTCTGACGTTGCTTCTCTTCAACCACCAGCCTGCCATACTCGACATACATCTGATCATCCTCATCCAACACGGCCAGGCCGGTCCCTTCCAGAATGGCGGATACAATCCCGGCATCGCCGGTTATCACCACCAGTGCGGACACATACTCCATGGGGAAGCGCCAGTCCCTCTTGGCCCCAGACGTCCAGTTGTTGATGTGGTTGATGGAGATCGATTCCCCTGTCAGCCGAGACATCTCAGATGCAATCTGTTCTCTGCTCAACTGGCAGGAATCCATCGCATGTGTCAGTGCCTCGCGCACCGCGTCCTTCCGGCTCAGACTACCGGCCCTCATGGACTGAGAGCCCGATGTCTGAATCGGGAGCAGGAGCTGCCTGCATGGTCCGACAGATTTTTTCGGGTTCCTAGACATTGAGTTTACTTCCAGATGCGGTTAGTTATCAGTTTAGCGGGTAAGCTGTTACCCCGCTGAAGTTCGTAGTACCCATGAATTTTGGTCTTTGTCAACAAGTTTTTGGGTTCGCACTTAAAAAATCCAAAAAATATATACTTCAAACATAAAAATCTTTAAATTTTGGACAGATAAATGAAAGAACGAACCAGCAACAAAAGTTCGCACTTAGGTTCGCACTTAACGCAAGGAACTGCGAACCAAAATTCATTTGCCTTTCGACTTCGCAAGGCACGCGAAAGCATTGGTATAACCCAAAAAGAGTTGGCCAAAAAAATTGGGGTTGTACCAAATTCTGTTCAAAACTATGAAGGGGGAACGTTTCCAAAGGGTGACGTTGTTGCCAAAATCGCAGAAGCCCTAAATGTTTCAACCGACTGGCTGCTGTCTGGTAAGGAGGAATTGGCACCGTATGGAACAGGTGGGGATTCTGGGGCTATAAATAATGATACGGCTCCAGAACATGAACGAGTTGCAAAAACACTTGAAGATGGTCAGGATTTCAATACAGCCGAGATCATATCAAAAACAATAGAAATACTTGAATCAAAGACCGTGTTCACAACGGCAATAGTAAGTAATATCGAAGCCTTTCACGAGGCTATCCAGATGAAAAAGGAGCTCCAGAAATTCAAAGCGGAAATGCAAACAGAAACCGCTAAAATGTTTAACGATATACGAAAAGAAGTTGCCAAGCTACGCCAGGAAAACCAGCAGCTACGCGACGAGATAAGGCGCGACCGAGATCAGGAAGTTACTGAGGACACGGGTTAGGCTCCACCACAACGGCCTGAGGCTTCACCGGGCATACACCAATATACGAAGCATCAGGACAGTCGGAAACCTTACCCAGATAGAATGGGATACACAGACGCAGCGTTTTGGTCGGGGCTCAGAAAGGATACGCGTTGTGGTGGGTTTTGCTGCATAACCCAATCACGCCATGCATGTATGACAAAATACGGCGCCATAAAAAAAGGGCCAAATCGGCCCTTTCAATTTTCTCGTTTTACCTGCAAATTTTCTACAAAAAGTAAATTTTTTCTCGTTTTCTCTTTGCGCCTCCAAATCTTGCCGTCAACCTCCACCAGCCCGCATCAGTCCTATGTTTGTCCCACATCAGGCCCCCTCCATCCCCCTATGTCAATATTTCTCATCTTCACTGACCCCCCACAACAGACATCACTCCAAGAGGCCTGCAGGGATTCTCCAGTTTTTCTGCAACTGGCACAAATTTGGAGCAGAACAGCTCAGGCACAAAAAAAGAGGTTAGATTTTCATCTAACCTCTTGATTTTTTTTGGTGGGCCACCAAGGAATCGAACCTTGAACCTCCTGATTAAGAGTCAGCTGCTCTGCCAATTGAGCTAGTGGCCCGGCGGGGTGTTGATTGGTCTCCCAAGCAACGAGACGACCTTTTATGGAGACGGGGTCTTCTTGTCAAGCACAAAAATTCATGTTTTCAGGATTTTTATCACCAACCCCATTCAATCCACCAGGGTATAGTCCATGGCCCTGCGCCGGGGTGTGAATCCGGCCGATGAGATGATGGCGCGGATTCGTTCTTCAGCCAGGCGGAATCGACAGCCGGTGGCAGCAACCACGTTTTCTTCCTGCATGGTGGATCCGAAATCATTGGCCCCCCAGAACAGGGCCAGCTGACCGATCATGGGTCCCTGAGTCACCCATGAAGCCTGGACGTTCTCGATATTGTCCAGATAGAGCCGGCTCAAAGCCAGAAACTTCAGGTACTCAACCGAAGAGACTTCAGGAGTCTTGATCAGGGTATTGTGGGGCTGAAATGTCCAGGGAATAAAGGCCGTGAATCCGCCGGTACGATCCTGAAGATCACGAATGCGATCCAGATGCTCCAACCGATCCTCAAAAGATTCCACATGGCCGAACATCATGGTTGCCGTGGTCTTCAGCCCAAGGTTATGCGCTGTTTCCATGACACTGATCCATTGGTCGGCATTGCATTTGCGCGGTGATATGCGGGCACGGATGGCATTGACCAGGATCTCGGCTCCACCACCAGGAATGGAATCAAGACCTGCCTGATGCAGGGCGGTTATGGTTTCCTCGATGGAGAGTTTTTCCTTGTCCGCCAGAAAGACGATCTCCGGCGGAGAAAACCCGTGCACCGCCACCATGGGAAACTCTTCCTTGATAAAGGCAAGCATGGACGTATAAAAATCCAGTCCCAGATCAGGATTCATGCCCCCCTGAAGTAAAAGCTGGTACCCGCCCAACTCCACGGTTTCCCGAATTTTGGCCCCAAGTTCTTCACGCGAAAGCACATACCCCTCAGGATGACCAGGGGGCCGAAAAAACGCGCAAAATTTGCATCCGGAAACACACACATTGGTATAATTGATATTTCTGTCGGCAATATAGGTGACAATGTTTCCGGGATGACGCTCGGTCCTGGCTGCGTGAGCCCTTTTGCCCAGGGCAAAAACATCCTCACGCCACAGAACCTTGGCATCCTGACGTGTCAATCGATCACTCATGGCTAACTCGCTTGCTGGTTGATGCTGCACACATTCTCGCGCACAAACGGGGTACAATATGCCTGCAAAAAACACTTGCAGGCAGGCCGGAACGCAACATGGTTCCGCGCCCCAGTGGTTTGGCTAGTCTTCCCGAAGGTATCGGTCAAGCCGGGATCAACAGGCAGACACCAGGAGCTGCAACCGGATATTGACCATGCATGCACATGGGAGTAGTTTTTTACTTTTGTATGCTGGCAAAAAAATCATCCGGGAGTATATCATCTCCCCGTTCAACCCCATTCAAGGACCTTTATCCATTCATGAAAACACCCCGTGCCTTTTCCTGCCGCATGTGCGGCCATTGCTGCCAGGGAACCGGCGGAATCGTTGTCTCCCCGGAAGAACAACAACGGTTGTGTCACTTTCTGGAACTTGATCTGACCGCCTTTCAAAAACAGTATACCCATCTGACTTCATCCAAACGGATCATTAAAAGCGATGCATCCGGGTACTGCATTTTTTTCAAAAAAGACACAGGGTGCTCGGTTCATGAGGCCAAACCCGATGTATGCAGGGCATGGCCCTTTTTCCGGGGAAACCTTCTTGATCCCACCAGCTGGGAAATGGCTCAGGACTATTGTCCGGGTATATGTCCCAAGGTGCCCCATGCGGAATTTGTGCGCCAGGGACTCATCTACCTCAAGGAACATGGACTGATCCACCATCAGGATCTGGATGCCAACGCCCTCAAGGTTTCGGATATCAAATCCCCGTAAACCCGCTGGCAGGCGGGGGTCGTCATCACTGCCCCTGCTGGGCAGAAACAAACCCTCCGGGTTCAGGCACACCTATCCTGACCAACCTTCTACTACCGCCAACCATTCATGGATCTACGACAAGCTTACAGAATCATAGGGCTGCGCTTTGGGGCCGATCTGGATACAGTCAAATCAGCCTTTCGCAAACAGGCCTTTGCCTACCATCCCGACCTCCATCCCGATGACCCCCAGGCGGCAAAAAAATTTCACGACCTGAACAAGGCCTATGTACATCTCAAGGAATACCTGACTGCCAAGGAACAGAAAAAAGCTGCCCGCAAACAGGCCCGTTCCGAGGACCAGACTCCCCCGACCGGATCCACCTCGTTTGCTTCTGCCCATGCCTCCAATGGGCACAAGGCCGATACATTTGCATCCGACAACAGGCAGAGGCCCAAAAAAGGATTTGCCGCCCGGCAGGAGGAAACCCTCAAGGACATTCTGAACGATCCCTTTGCCCGGCAGGTTTTTGAAGACATCTTTGAAAGGATCAAAACCCGCAAACCATCCATCTCCACCAGGGCGCAAACAACCGCGGGAACACCACAGAAAAAGCTGAGCCTGTCCTGGGGCAAACGGTCTCTTGATCTGGATGTCACCCATGGGTTGTGGACCGGCGTCAAAAAATGGTTCGGGTCCCAGCTGGACGATTGGCAGACCATCCATCTTCCGGCTCCGCAACTTCGTCCCGGCAGCAAGGTTCGGGTTCAGATCCAACGCAAGGGCAAGGGGTCCATGTCCCTGGAACTGCGCCTCCCCCACAATTTCATTGTTGGTCGTCCCATCCGCCTCAAGGGTCAGGGGCGCAGTCTGGGACCTTTCAAGGGAGATCTGTACCTGCGCTTTCTGGCTGTATGAGCAAGTGCGCATCGCGCACTTGAGTATGCAGTACACAGTGCGCAGGGAAAAACTTGTTCTGTGCTTTCCTGAAAAGTTCTTGCCTTTCTTTGCGCCCTTGGCGATCTTCGCGGTAAAAAAAAAGAAAAAGGAAACCGCCAAGCTCAGCAGGAAACGAGAAACAAGAACATTTTACCGACCAAAAACTTTTCTGCGCACTCCTGTGTTCTGTGCACTCCTTGCGCACTCCTCAAAACAAGGATCTCTCTTATGAACATGCAAGATCTCGAACTGATTTTCTTCTCCCCCACCAAGACCACCCTGGCCACGGTGGAGGCCATTGCCCAGGGCATGGGCCTTGGCGAACCAATCAAAACGGATCTGACCTTTCCCGTGGAAAACGCCCCTCTACCCAGTCCCTCACAAGGCGTGGCCATTGTGGGTGTTCCGGTCTACGCAGGACGAGTTCCCCAATTGGCAGCCCAACGCCTGCGCGATCGAGTCCAGGGAAATGGTAGACCAGCCATTCTGGTGACTGTGTACGGAAACCGGCACTATGAAGATGCCCTGCTCGAATTGGGCGATCTTGCCAAAGAACTGGGATTCATACCTGTTGCCGGGGGCACCTTTATTGGTGAACATTCCTTTTCTTCACCAGAACTTCCCGTTGCCCAGGGGCGGCCCCATGACAATGACCTGAAAGCGGCCCGGGATTTCGGGCGCCAGGTCGCTGAAAAACTGGCCAACCTCACATCCCTTGATACCATGGACCCACTCCATCTGCCGGGTAACCGGCCTTACAGGGACGGCGTGACTCCTGCGCCCATTGCGCCGGAAACCGATGTCAACCTGTGCATTTTGTGTGGAGAATGCGCCCGAGTCTGTCCTCCGCAGATCATCACGGTGGACGACACCGTGATCACGGATGTCTCCGCCTCGGGGTGCATCCGATGCAGCGCGTGCATCAAGGCATGCCCCACCCACGCACGGGCGTGGAAGGTGCCCAAGATCCATGAAATCCAGGTGTTCCTGCACACCAAGCACGCCCAGCCCAAACAACCTGAAATGTTCTTCTGAGGGATCAGATCCATGCCCCCTGCCCTCCAAGCCAATCTTGGCCGCTGCCGCGAAATCCTGCATGATACATTTGGATTCCGCACCTTTCGCCATCTTCAGGAAGAAATCATTGCCCATGTTGTTGGCGGTCATGACGGGCTGGTTCTCATGCCCACGGGCGGGGGCAAATCCCTGTGTTACCAGATTCCTTCCATGGTCCGTCCAGGGACCGGCATTGTCATTTCCCCCCTCATCGCCCTCATGGAGGATCAAGTTGCCGGTCTGCTGCAAATGGGAGTCAAGGCGGCCTTTCTCAATTCAAGCCTGCCCGCCCAGGAAACCGTGAACGTGGAAAATCAGCTCGTTGCCGGGCACCTCGACCTGTTGTACGTGGCACCGGAACGCCTTTTGACCGATCGTTTCCTTCACCTTCTGGAACAAAGCACCCTTGCCCTGTTTGCCATTGACGAGGCCCATTGCGTCTCCCAGTGGGGACATGATTTCAGGCCCGAATATACCCGGCTGAGCATTCTGGAAGAACGATTTTCCCAGGTTCCCCGACTGGCCATGACCGCCACGGCTGACATGCCGACCCGAAAGGATATCCAGAAACACCTGGGGCTGACCAGAGCCCGTGTTTTTGCCACCGGATTTGACCGGCCCAACATCAGGTACACGGTCATCCCCAAAAACAATCCTCACCAGCAGCTGCTCCAATTCATCCGCAACGAACATTCCGGAGAATCGGGCATTGTCTACCGATTCAGCCGTAAAAAGGTCGACCAGACCGCTTCATGGCTTGCAGACAAAGGACTTAAGGTCCTGCCCTACCATGCAGGTATGGACGCCCATACCCGGCGCACCAATCAGGATCAATTCATGCGCGAGGAAGGGATCATCATGGTGGCCACCGTTGCTTTTGGCATGGGCGTGGACAAGGCGGACATCCGTTTTGTGGCCCATCTTGAGCCACCCAGAAGCATGGAAAGTTATTATCAGGAGACAGGTCGTGCCGGTCGTGACGGACTGCCGGCCGACGCCTGGATGACCTATGGATTCGGGGATATCGTGGCCATTCGCCAGATGGTCATGGCCAACACCCTTCCCCAGGAACAACGGCGCATCCAATGGCACAAGCTCGAAGCATTGTTGGGATTTCTGGAAACAGCTTCGTGCAGACGACAAGCCTTGCTGGGCTATTTCGGAGATGCCTATCCCGAACCATGTGGCAACTGCGATAATTGCCTGCACCCCCTTGAGACCTGGGACGGAACCATTGCCGCCCAAAAGGCGCTGTCCAACATCTTCAAGACCGGCCAGCGGTTCGGAGTGGGACATCTGACCGAAGTTCTGCTGGGCAACACGACCCAGCCCATTATCAAATTCGGCCACCACAAGGTTTCCACCTTTGGCATTGGCACCGAACTGGACAAGCGGGGATGGGCCTCGGTCTACCGGCAACTGGCGTCGTCCGGATCCCTGTATGTGGATATGGAGCACTACGGGGCACTCAAGCTCAACGACGCAAGCTGGGCCATCCTGCGCGGGCAGAAAAAGGTCAGGTTCAGAACCGACCCCACCCCCCCAAAAAGCAGCAAAAAAACTTCGGGTTCACGTGCCGCCATGGCATTGACCACCGAAGAATCCAGAATTCTCTGGGAGTCCCTGCGCAACCTGCGCAAAGACATTGCCAGCAGGCAAAACGTCCCGCCCTACACGGTCTTTGCGGACAAAACACTTCTGGAAATGGTCACCTACAGGCCAACCGACCTGGAATCCATGCGTTCTCTCTATGGCATCGGCCGCACCAAACTGGACCGTTATGGCCAGCTTTTTCTGGATGCCCTTACACATCATGAAGCCCAGCACGGACGCCCGACCAACCTTCCCGACCTTCCGGCATCAGAACCGCCTCCCATGCCCGGCAGGGACAGGCAGGAGTTAAGCAAAACAGAAGCCCGGTCCCTCGATCTTTTCGCCAGGCTGGGCTCCATTGATCAGGTAGCCGAACAACGGGGCCTCAAGCCAACAACCATCACCAACCACCTTGCCCAGGCCATTGCCCTTGGCAAGATCAGTGTCCAGGAAGTCACGGGCCTGAGCGATCAGGAACTGGCCGCCATCCAAACCACCTTTGCGGACCTGACAACAAACGGCCAGGTCATGCTCAAACCCGTGTTCGAGGCCTTGGGCGGCAAATACGACTATGGTATCCTGAGATGTGTACACAAAGGGATGTGCGTTGATTGATCCATGGTCAAGCCCATTGCCCGACAAGCACCACAGCGCAAGGCACCCTCACGAAAGGCCAGAAGATGCCTGCCGCTGCGATGCCGCAATGGACATTTCGCAGGGGCACTTTCACAAGTACCCCCGCGGACTTGAATCATGAAACCGTCAGATTTTCGGTGATTTTCTCGGCAAGGGGCAGGATGGCGATTTTGTCCTGCAAGCCATCCACAAACCGTTCTGGGATATTGGAAAATCCCACCAGAGCGCCAGCCAGAGCGCCGGTAAGGGCGGCCCGGGCCATATTATTGCCTCCGCCATTGATGGCCGACAGCACGGGCATCTCGAATTCATCGGGAAAGCGGGCGGCAAGATAGTACGCTGCAGGCGCCAGAAACCCGAGCTGACAGGGCAACCCAAACAGCTGACAAACATGCAGGGGCGGGTCGATGTGGATGTTGGGGTTGCCGGCGGCCATGGCGATCAGGTCGGGCTGGATAAAGGCATCGTGAAAAAAACGAGTCAATCCGGTTGGTTCTGCCCATTTTGGCACAACCATACGGGTCTTGCCCAGGGGAATATCCCGGATAAGGGCGCATACGGTCAGGCAAAAGGCCAATGACTGGGCCGCAATGAATGGTTCGTTATGGGTCAGGTGGATATTTTTCAGAGCCACCTCGGCCAGTTGCTCCGGCTCATGGGCATAGGCTGCCGCCATGACCGTTGCCCGGATGGCGGCCTCGGCCGTATCCGCATACGATCCCGCATGTTCCCATGACCCGTCCTGGCTCCAGGCCTTCCACAGCTCGCGCATGGCAATATCCGTCATTCGCCCGCCATGGATGGACCCGTCCAGGGTGGCCAGCAAATCATTCATCCGGCTGGTGAAATCGTCCTGATCATACTTCCCCTTTGTACAGGCCAGGGATTCCAGGAGCATCAGGGTGACCTGACCCGTCTGGGAATTGTCTCCGGGTTGCAACCCCTCGTGCCACCGCCCCTTTTTGGGCGCTGTATACCCGCTGATCCACTGCCCGTAATCCTGACGCATCTTTTCCAGATTGTAGTACCAATGCGGCCCCACTCCCAGGGCATCGCCAATGAAACATCCCGCAATAGCGCCCATGGCCCTGTCTCGCGCAGCAATTCCCAGCATGATCACCCCCTGGTTCAAGGTCGTTTCATTCCCATGCAGATCACATGGCAGTACCAATGAACAGCTTTTTGCAACTCTTGTCCACCTTGTTGGTGAACCTCGAGTCACTCTGTTCCTACCATGCATCAAACGCCGTGCAAAGGGGCAACCCAACAGGCATGATTCATGTCGCAGGCTACACGAACATGACCCATGCCCCGGACAGCATGACCAGAACCGCAAACCAGCGTTTACTCACATCTTCTTGCAAAAACCATTTGGAGAGAAACAGGGTGACGATCATGCCGAGCATGGACACGGGTTCGGCAACGCTCACGTCAATGGAGGTGATGGCCACGAGCAGAAAAAGATAGGAATAGGCATTGATGGCTCCGCTGGCCAGAGCGGTCCAGGGCTGTTCCTGCATGATGCGGACGATACCCGTGAACCGTTTTCTCATGAGTACATAGACCAGCACATAACCGGCAATGATCAGGTAGAGAAAGAAGCAGTATACAAGGGGAGGGGTTGTCTGCATATTGCTTTTGTCGATGACCCGGCCCACGGCAATGAGCAGGGAAGCAGCCATCATGAAGCGACAACCTGTATTGTGCAGCAATCCGCGCATGGACTGGACAAACGTGGTATGGGCAAGACCGTTGCGATTCAGATGGGAGGCCCCGTACAAAAGCAGCGCGAGCCCCAACCACTTGTACAGGGTCAGCGGTTCGCCCAGAAAGATGAACGCGATGACGGCCAGAAAAACGATATTGAAATTGTAAAGCGGACTGACCAGTGAAGCCTCTTCCAGGGAAAGGGACCGGATATAACAGACAAAGGCCACGGAATAGAACAGGCCGCTGACAAAGGCCCGGGACAGGAAATCCCATTCCCCGAATCGTTCAAACAGGACAAAGGGTAGCAGGAACAGGGCGCCGACAAAAAAGAACAGGAACGTGGAACAGGAGGAATCGGCTCGTGAGCCCATCTTCTTGACCACGATCCGCTCCACACCCAAGGTGACTACCCGCCCGATCAGGGCCAGCATGGGGAGGGACAGGGGAAGGGTCATGGAAACAGCATTCTCCATGGAAACGGGAAGGGGTGCAGGAAAAAGGAAGGGGTGTAGACTCAAGGGGGACGGGAAGCGGCCAACATGCCCCGCCACCCGTCTACCCGCTAGTGATCCTCGACCTTGCCCAAAAACTCCCGGGTGCGTTCGTTCTGGGGATTGGCAAAAAATTGTTCAGGATCATTTTCTTCCACTACCCGACCGTCATCCATGAAAATGACCCGATCGGCCACATCCTTGGCAAAATTCATCTCATGGGTGACCACGATCATGGTCATCCCTTCCTTGGCCAAATCCTTCATGACGTCCAAGACCTCGCCCACGAGTTCCGGGTCCAGGGCGCTTGTTGGTTCGTCAAACAGGATCAGCTTGGGATTCATGGCCAATGAACGGGCAATGGCCACCCGCTGTTTCTGACCTCCACTCAACTGATCGGGATAGACATCGGCCTTGTCCCCGAGACCGACCTTGGCAAGAAGCTTGGTCCCCAGGGTCCTGGCCTCGGCCCGGCCCATCTTGCGGACCTTGATCGGTCCCAGGGTCACGTTTTTGAGCACGGTCATGTGCGGGAACAGATTGAACTGCTGAAAGACCATGCCAGCCTCGGCCCGCACCAGATTCATATTGGTGTTCTTGTCCGCCAGATCATGTCCGTCCACAATGACCCGGCCGTCCGTGATATCTTCAAGACGATTCACGCACCGAAGCAGCGTGCTCTTGCCGGAACCGCTCGGCCCGATGATGACCACCACTTCGCCAGCCTTGACATGGAGATCAACACCGTGAAGCACCTCCAGTTCGCCAAATCGTTTGATGAGATTTTCAATCCGTACCATAACATCCTACTTGGGTTGCCCGCCCGTCATATTGACAGGCGTCTTGTTGCAAGGGTCTCCGCATGCGTCGGCCGGACAGGTTCTGCCGGAGGGCAGCGTCCCGGGCCAAGCGCATACGCGGCAAGCTATCTTCTGGCAAAAACCAGCCTGTGCTCCACAATGGAAAGAATCTTGGAGATGGTCATGGTCAGAACAAGATACATGACGGCCACGGTGAGCCAGATCTCAAAGGACCTGAAATTGGTGGCAATGATCTCCTGACCGCTGCGGGTCAGTTCGCCCACGCCAATGACCACGAGCAGAGACGTATCCTTGAGACTGATGATGAACTGGTTGCCCAGGGGAGGAATCATGCGCTTGAAGGCCTGGGGCCAGATGACAAAGGCCATGGTCTGCCCCCGGGTGAGCCCGATGGACCGCCCGGCTTCATACTGGCCCAGACTGATGGACTGGACGGCACCGCGAACGATTTCCGCGATATAGGCCCCCGCGTTCACGGCAATGGCCACAATACCCGCTGTCAGGGGAGGGATACGCATCCCAAGGGCCAGGGGCAGCCCGAAATACAAAAACATGACCTGAACAATGAGCGGAGTCCCGCGAATGGTTTCAATATACGCGCCAGCCAGCTTGTGCAGGAACCAGTTTTGCGAAATTCTGCACAGCCCGGTTATGGCTCCCAGGATGAAGCCTGCAAAAAGCCCCACCAGAGCGATGAGAATGGTCAACTCGACCCCTTGAAGAAGAATGGGGATGGCTTCCCAGATTGCTTCGAACTTGAATTGAAAATTACCCATAACGATCCTTGAAACTGCTTGGCATTTGACATCAAAAACACACAAGACAAGGGCCCGTGTACGTTCTGAAAATATGCTTCAGAAAGTCATCATGCCCTGCCGGGCTCCGGGCCTGGTCCTGTCTGCGAAAAAAAATGCTGGTGCGGCAAACCTGTTTGCCGCACCAGAAAAAACCATGGTTTAGAGAGGATCAACGCCAAACCACTTCTTGTAGATCTTGGCATACTCACCCGATTCCATCAGCTTGAGGATGGAAATGCTAACCTTCTTGCGAAGGGGAGAGCCCTGGGGGAACCCGATGCCGTAATACTGACCGGCGTACACGGGGCCAACAACCTTGACCGCATCCTTGCCGGCATCCTTGGCATAGTATTCCACAACAGGCTTGTCGAAGATGACCGCATCAGCACCACCGCTTCGAAGTTCCATGAATGCGGCATCCTGATCCTGGAACTTGCGGATGGGCTTGGTGGTATAGGGTTTGACAAAATCCACACTGCTGGTGCCGATCTTGGTGGCAACAACCTTGTCCTTCAGATCTTCCACGCTCTTGATGTCCGTGTTGTCGCTTCTGACCAAAAGGCGCAGTCCGGACTGATAATACGGATAGGCAAAGTCAATGACTTCCATGCGCTGGGACTTGATGGTCATGCCGGCAATGCCCACATCCACATTTCCGGTCTGCAGGGCGGGAACAATCCCGTTAAAGGCCATGGGCTGCAGTTCGTATTCCAGGCCGAGGTCCTTGGCCACGGCATCCCAGAGATCAATGTCAAAGCCCACGTACTTCCCGGTCTTGGTATCCTTGTACTCAAAGGGCATGAACGCAGTGTCACAGGCGACCACAAGTTTCTTGGCCGCAGCGTTTCCGGCCAGGCAGCAGAGCATGAGCCCGGCGAGCAAGACAATGGCAATCCTTTGCATCTTTTTTCCTCCATGATTGGGGTTGTGAATGAAATAGACTGACAAATCACGGCATCGTAGGGAACATGCCGAAAACTACGGTTGCTGTTCGCGTCTGATATGGGCACCGACCCTGGCAAGCTTGACATCCATGGTCTCGTAACCACGATCAAGATGATAGATCCGGCGGACCGTGGTCGTGCCTTTGGCTGCAAGTCCGGCAAGCACAAGGGAAGCGCTGGCCCTCAAATCCGAGGCCATGACAGGAGCCCCGTTGAGGCGTTTCACCCCGCGGATATGGGCGGTCTTCCCCGAGAGCTTGATATCCGCCCCCAGCCTGACCAGCTCGAGGACATGCATGAACCGGTTCTCGAAAATATTTTCCGTGATCACGCCCGATCCCTGGGCAAGACACATAAGGGCCATGAGCTGCGCCTGCATATCCGTGGGAAACCCCGGATGGGGCATGGTTTCCACATCCACACACTCCAAGACGCCGTTACTCTTGACAACCACCCTGTCCCCGACCTCCTGGATGTGCATCCCCATTTCCCGCAGCTTGGCCACAACGGGTTCGAGTTCGGCAAAAGGACACGCTGCCAGGGAAAGCTCGCCCCCGGTGATGCCGGCGGCAACCATGTAGGTGCCTGCTTCAATGCGATCGGACATGACCTCATAGGAACAGCCCTCAAGACGGTCGACCCCCTGAATCCTGATGACACTGGTCCCGTGGCCTTCGATCCTCGCACCACAGTCGATCAGAAAATGCGCCAGATCAACCACTTCCGGTTCTTTGGCCGCGTTTTCCAGAACCGTTTCGCCCGAGGCCAGGGTGGCGGCCATGAGCAGATTTTCGGTCCCTCCCACCGTGGGGAAGTCAAAATGGATGCGTGCACCATGCAACCGGTTACAATAGCCGGTAATATCGCCCCCTTCAAGTTCGAACCGGGCCCCCATTTTTTCCAGGGCCTTGAGATGAAGATCAACAGGACGGGCGCCAATGGCGCATCCTCCGGGCAAAGCAACCCTAGCCTGCCCGAGTCTGCTGAGCAAGGGACCCAGACACAGCACGGACGCACGCATGGTCCGCACCAGATCATACGGGGCATCGGGGACCAGGTTGTCCGCCCTCACCCAGACACGATTTTCTTCCTGCCTGAGAGAGCATCCCAACAGGGAAAGGAGCTTGATGGTTGTTGCAATATCACGCAGTCGCGGAATCTTGGTGAGCTGCACCTCGCCATCACACAGAATGGAAGCGATACAAATGGGCAGGGCTGCATTTTTGGCCCCGCTGATGGTTACCTCTCCAAACAGGGGGTAACCTCCTTCTATAACGAGTTGGTCCATGAGAACGGCCTTGATCTGGTTGAAATCAGGAGTCTTGAAAGCGTTTCCAAAGGTCAATTCTCTACTCCAAAATCAGTTAAAAGTCATTTGTTAAATAGACCTGTCCATGATGGGCCTGCCATCGCTGCAGGCCGGGCCGACAGAGGACGCCCGATCGTCAGCTCCCGAATTCACACACGATAACCGGCGGTTTTACCTGCAACGCAACAACCCGAAGCCCACAGCACATGAACGGACTGGTTGTGCGGATTCCTCCCGGGAAACCTTGATCCCGGGCAACAAAAAAGACCTGCACGTGTACGTACAGGTCTTTTGTTTGTGGGGTGGATGACGTGACTTGAACACGCGGCCACCTGGGCCACAACCAGGAGCTCTACCAACTGAGCTACATCCACCGTCTGAAGAAATGCGTGTTTATAGAAATCAGTGACACCGGTCAAGGATTTTTTTGTCAACAGATTAAAAAATCCTTGCCGTGATCCAGCTGCCGGCGATGAACGTGCCCAGAGAACTGCCCACATTGGCCAGAACAACCACCAGAAGAATCCGGCAGACCGGATTCTTCCAGAACCCCTTGACCGAACCAATGGCCCGGGGAATGTCCTCCAGATCGGCCACCGTGGGTTTCTTGACCCAGGCCTGTACCAGCCCGGCCACCCAGCCCGCGGCAATGAGGGGATTCATGCTTGTCAGGGGCGCGGCAAGAAACGTGGCCAGAATGGTCAACGGATTGGCCAGGGCCAGGGCGGTCCCTGCAGCCGACAGGGTTCCGTTCACCAGAAACCAGATATACACCGACTGCATGGAATGCTCGGCACCTCCCTTGAAAAACCCCAGAATCAAAACAAGGAGAATGAGCGCGGGAATGACCCACTTGATGATCGTTTTGGCGTGTCCCTGGGGGGGGAGCTCCTCCAGGGGAGCAAGGTCGTGCTCCTCATGGATATGTTCGAGAATGCCCGGAACATGCCCGGCGCCCACAACGGCAACCACGGTATCCCCGGGGGCCGAACGGATTTTCTGACTCAGGTAGACATCCCGTTCGTCAATGAGCCGCTTCTTGACCTCGGGCAGGGACGACGCAAGGGAGGCCATCAGCCCTTCCATCTGGTCCTGCTGCTTGATCTCTTCAATGGTTGTTTCATCAATGTCTTCGCTGACAAAAATGCCGGCCACAAGCTGCCAAAGCATCTTCACCTTGCTGAAAAAACCAAGATAGCCCCAGACCCGTTTGAGGGTAATCTCCACATTGCGATCGGCACACACCAGATCAGCCCCCACAAGACCAGCCTGCCGGACTCCTTCCATCATTTCCGCACCAGGCTGCACCCCGAGCTTTTCACTGATCTTCCGGTAGAACGAGGCAAGCATGAGCTGCGCGAGCACGAACAAGGTCTTTTTTTCCTTGATGACCTTGAAAATGTCCATGCTCCTCCAGTTGTCCCGGTTGGTCATGGATCGGTATCTGGCCTCGCAGAGTTCCACGCAAACGGCATCCGGACGGATCGTCTTGATGCTTGTGCTGACGTCTTCCACACTTTCCCTGGAAACATGGGCCGTTCCCACGAGATAGATGTCCTTGCCGTTGGCCCGGACATGGGTACACGCTTTGGGTAGAGGTGATAAGGAGGATTGCATAGTATTCAATGGCTCAGCGGCCACGGATGGATAAAATGGATGGATAAAAAGAATACAAAAGAAAAGGCAAGGCGGCCCGCTTCCCGAGCCTTTGATGATCGGGTGGCCATCAAAGGCTCAAAAAGGATTGTAACATCCAGCAATCTGGGATAACCAGGGAGCATTCACTCACCTGCAAGGGCAAAGGGGTATGCGTATGCAAAGCCTTTCGTTCTGTAAAGAGATAAACGATCCCCAGGCACAAAAACGTCAGGACACGGTTAACGAACGCATCCGTCAAAAAATCGCCAATTACCGGCATTATCACTTCACCAGGGAACAGATCCACACCCTGGCCATTTTCTTCGACCTGGCCCAGGAGTTCAACTCCCTCGACGATTTGTACACCCTGGCGGTCTGCACCCCCAAGGCCATATTCGGTATTGACGCATCCCTCTACATCCTTGACGCCAAGGGACAATTCATCATCAAGAGCTCGACCATCGGCGATGATTGCGTTGCTGACGTCTGGAAGGAACCCCAGGCCTTTTCCTGGACTCCCTGGCAGCAGGGCAACCGGTTCATCCTGCCCGTGCGATGCAAACACATGCTCACGGCCCAGCTTCCCTTTGTACCCAAAAACAAGGATGTCATCGGTATTCTCGAACTGACCGCCTCCCGCCCTCTGACCGAACACGAACGTTTCTTTTTCGAAAAATACGCCAACCGGGTGGGATTTCAAACCCACAACAAGATTCTGAATTTTACCAACCAGGAACATTTGCGTTTTATCAAGAGCCTTGTTCAGGACATTGGCCACAATGTCATTGTGCCCAACATGTACTTCAAACTCCTGTTCAACAAACTCAAAAAACGGCTGGACGAACTCAGGGAACGGTTGCGCAATCTGACCTGGCAACTGGAATCAAATCTCCAGAAAACGAATATTCATCACCTGGATACCGCGCTGGGAGGTCTGGACAGGAGTGTCAACGCACTCATGGACCATTATCGTGAGATGTACAGTCACTACACCAGATCGAGCCTGTTTTTGGAAACCCTGCTCAGACGGAGTCATTTTGAAAAGGGACGCTATGTCCTGCTCAAACAGGCCTGCAATTTCAAGAAAAAGATCATCGATCCCCAGCTTGAGCATTTCCGACCCCATTTTGAACAAAAAAACATTGCCGTGGACACGAAACTCGGCGGCATTCCTGATGAGGACATCATGCTGGTGGCCGATATCGGGCTGTTGAGTCAGGTCTTTGCCAACCTGTTCTCCAATGCGGCCAAATATACACGCGAGGTCATCGGGCCCGACGGCAGGCCCCACAAATTCATTTCCTATGGATGGGAAAAGCTCCCCGACTATTTCGGTCCGGGCAAAGACGCCATCAAACCCAATGTTTTTTCCACCGGCCCCCACATCCCTCCGGAAGAACGCAGCTGGCTCTTTGAATCCAATTTCAGGTGCAAAGCCACCCAAAACGAACCCGGCTCAGGACATGGACTCTTCTTCGCCAAACAGATTGTGGAGCTTCACGGAGGCAAGGTGGGATACGAACCAACCCAAATGGGAAACAATTTCTATGTCATCCTCCCCTGCGCCAACTAGGGGGAATGGAATAACGGGCAACCGGAGAACGGATTATGGAGCATACCGTACTGACCATAGAAGATGACCAGATCATCCGGGAAACTCTGGTGGAATGGCTCGAGGACAATGGATTCACGCCCCTTATGGCCTCCAGCGGCGCAGAAGGTCTTGCAACCTTTGCCAGGGAACACCCGGACATGGTCCTGCTGGACCTGACCATGCCCGGCATGAACGGGTTGAGCGTGCTCAGGGCCATCAGGGAGCAGGACCCCGATGTACCCGTGATCATTGTTTCCGGAAGGAACAACATCGCGGACGTCATCTCGGCCTTCAAGGCCGGGGCATGGGATTATGTGACCAAGCCCATCCTGAGCATGGACATGCTCAAGGCAACCATCCTCAACTGTCTGGAAAAAAAGGAGCTCAAGGAACAGATCAAACAGGTGGAAGAACGGTACAGTCAGCTTGTCCAGAACCTGCCCATCATCATCTTTGCCCTGCGCAAGGATTTCTCCATAGATTTCATCAACCGGACCAGCCAGGCCATCCTTGGGTTTTCCGCTCACGAACTCATGGAAAAACGGGGTCTTTTCTTTCAGCGCATCCCCAAAGAGGATCGCAAAGAGATCATCCGGTCCTTCACCACCTGCTTTCGGCAGTCAACCACTCCGTTCTCCCTGGAATTCAGATTCAAGCACAAGCAGGGATACTTCATCCATCTCCAGGCCAAATCCATTGTTCTGGTCAACCCGGACAACCCCCAGACACCCCGCCGCATCGAAGGCGTGCTTTTGGATGTCACAGAGCACCATTTTCTCGAAGAGGTTCTGGTACAGCGGGAAAAACTGAACCTTCTGGGTACCATGTCCACGGAAATCGCCCACCAATTTCGCAACCCCCTCATGTCTCTGGGTGGCTTTGCGCGCATACTCCACAACAAGTATCCGGACATCAAGGAAGCCGAAATCGTCTTGAGCGAAGCCAAAAAACTCGAGGAACTTCTTGCCAACGTGGACGAGTATATCCGCCCGGTTTCCTTTTCCCCCACATCGTGCCAGATTAACGATCTGCTCATGTCTTCCATTGGCATGCTCAAGGAACTCTTTATCAGGCACCAGGTGGACCACAGCATGGACCTCACCCCAAACATCCCCCCCATCATGTCCGATGAAAACACCATCCGGCAGATCCTCATCAGCCTGATCTCCCAGATCGTCCCCCAGGCCCGCCATGGGCGCATCCGTTTTGCTTCCCACGCAACCAGCCAGCATGTCGGCATCACCGTGTCCATCGCCCCGAGCATCAAGGAGCTCAAACATCCCGGATTGAGTGTGCTTCCCTTTGAAAAGGAACAGGACAACTCCATGGCTGCCACCTACAGAATGGTCAAAAACATCGGGGGATACATCTCCTTCAAGCAGAGCACGGATCGTACCTCAGTAACCATCACCCTGCCCAAAACATTCAGTCAGGAACTGGTCGGAATGAGCGAACAGTTCTAGTCCAGGACAATGCCAGGCATGAAAAAAACGCGGCCGTCCCGAACCTGGGGGACGACCGCGCTGACGGATCTGTATAAAAGGAGTCGAACCGTGGTTCAATGCGGTTCGACATGGATCTCGGTTTGGGAAAACTGATTCACCCCGACCTTGACCCGCTTCAAGGCATCCTTGCACAAGGCCACGGATTCCTTGAGAGGTTCCAGACCTTCGGGCAACTCCATGGACCGGCCTGCGTCACGCAATGCATTGATCCGCTGGATCACCGCGTCGAATTGTTTGCGCACCTCAATGGCAGATTCCGGACTTTCCCTGCGCACCAGTCCTTCATAAATATCCATGGCCCGCCTGATATCAAAAAGATAGCCCTCGATTTCATCACACATGAATTTGAATTTTTTGCTTGCTTCACTCGTTGCCACGTTGTCTCCTCGCATCATGATCATCATGTTCTCTTGCCTGCTCACGTGGGGCCCGACCTGTTTGGACAAGCACCCCGGCCCACACAATCAATTCGACCGCCTCAAATGCAACCCGGCATCGCCTTTGCTCTACCAGTTTCCGTTTATATTCTTGTACAGGGCATAGGCAATGAGCCCGCCGACAAGGAACCCGCACAGGGTCAATATCCAGATATTCATACTCCCTCCAGGAAGTGCTGTCCGCGCCGCACGCCCATGGGAAAACCATTGCAACGTGCGTGACCGGGTTGCTCAAAGTCCGGAATCTACCTTTCCCCTCTGTTCCCGTCAAATCATGACCATCCTCGTGACCGGTCAGGAACAGAGCGTTGCCTTGTCATGCCCATCCGATCCTGTATTGATCCATGCAACGGCGGTGGCGTTCCCTTTCCAAAGGCTTCTTCCAAAGGGGTCAGGATACACTGCATTGAAGCATTCATTTTCCCAAAGACAGGTCAACCCGCATACCGGGCTGGTCTTCATCTCCTGAAGCAAATTTCGAAGAGGTGACAAAAACCCGGTCCGGGGCAATATTTCCCTTTTCCAGAAGATACTGCTGCACGCCGCGTGCTCGTTGATTGGCCAGATCCAAAAGATCGTCCTGCCCGATGGAGATGTGCTGGCGGACCGCCTGCTCCATGGCCTCCTGACTGGGCCGGACCACCCTGCCGAACCTGCGCGGCTTTTTGCCCGGCGTTGCCTTGTAGGCCTCAAACAGCCAGGTCATGTACTCATCCGGGGCAATGGTCACCTTGTTGACGTCCAACGCCTTGTCCTTGCCCGCATCATGTTTCCTCTCCTTGAGCTTGCGCATGAAGGCGTCGTGTTCAAGGGCCAGGCGATCCGCATCCGCATCAACCATACCCGAAACAAAAACCCTGAGTTTGGGCCGCTTGGTCAGGGCCGTTATCATGGTATCCAGCTTGATCCTGCTTGCCGGGGAAAGCATGGATTGGCCGGGGCCGTAATCAAGATGACTCAAGTCATCCCCTCCGCCGAACATGGCCCCGATAAGGGCGAAGGGTGCCGTGGCAATCTTGGAAAAAATGCCGATAATGGCCTTGAAAATCAGCCCGCCGAGACGGAATTGGGGATCATCCAGCCGGCCATGCACGGGAACATCCAGGGTCAGATCGCCGTTGCCATCCTGAAGCAAAGCCAGCCCGAGCTTGATGGGCACATTCACGGCATCGGGCGAGTCCACCTTGTCCCCCAGTTGAAACTGCTGAACAAAAAAGGTGTTGGTCGCATCAAGCACATTCGCCTCGGTAACGAATTTCCCGTTCCAGTTCAGCTTGCCCTGCACAATGGGATAGGCCAGGGACTTGAGGGTGTAGGGAGTCAGGCTGGTCATGTCCATGTGGGAAAGACGCACCAGCAGATTCGAGGCAACAGGCTGACGCAACGGACTGATGTCCCCACGCAGGGAGACAGGGGCATGATCGTTCAGGGTGGCGTTCAGATCCAGTTGGGCCCGCTTGGCGGGATCCAGGGATACATGACGAAGATCAAGACTGATCTTGTCCAGATTGACCGTAAAATGCGGAGACAGGGAGTGATCGTGAAAATCGACCCGTCCCTGGGAGACCTGCACCCTGTTGATGTCCATATCCCGAAACCAGTAGGGCTGTGTGTTTCCTTGCGCGGTGGTCTTGGATGACGGAGAATCCCTGTCCCGGTTTGTGCCGCCCAACACCCGGGCCAGATTGAGGATGCCCTGCTCGTCTTTGGCCAGGATCATATCCGGACTGGTTACAACAACACGGTCCACGGACAGGACGCGGGGCTCAAGGCCCAGTTGGATCCCATTCACCTCAAGGGCGTCAAACCCGGCCAGTCTGCTTTTGTTTCCGGATTCGCTGAACATGACATCGGCCATGCGGATATTTCCCCGGATGGTACCGGTCATGCTCTTCTGCCCCGCGAAATCCCAGCTTCCGGCAAGATCCAAGCGCCCACTTCCCACGTCAATGTGCATGGATTCGGGAAGATAGGGGGTTATGGGGGCAATGCCGAGTCGCGATATATCCAGATCCCCCGTCGAACCAAGGGTTGCGGGAATCACCGTGCCTTTGGCCCGGACGGTCCCGCCCTGGTTGACAACCGCGGCCAGGGTAAACCCGACGGACTGCTCGGGATCCGTGCTCACTCCGACAAGGTCCAGGTCCACATCCCCGACCTGGTTCACAACTCTTTGCTTCACCGCATGATCCCTGAATTCCACATACCCGTCGGCACAGTGCACCTGCCCAATGGCAATCTGCCAGGGAACGGATTCTGCGGGCACGTCTTCTGCCGGTGGTGTTTCCCCATTGGCCTGCCGGGCATGCCCGGCAAACAGGGTCACAAGGTCCACCTTCCCGTGGGAATCCCGTTCAAGCACCACCCGCGGGACCGTCAACATGGCATGGACAAACCCCACACGACGCCCTGTCAGATCAATGCTGCCCCCCTCCAGGGAAAGGGTGTCGAAGCCGATGCACGGTTTGGGAGCACCGGGTTTGCGCAACTGCATGTCGGCAAGATGCACCTGGACATTGTTCCATTGCATATCCAGGCCATTGTCCTGTGTGATGACAAATCCCGAAGCAATCCGGCCTTGACCCCGGTACAATTCCAAGGGGAGATACCGGGCATAATAGGAAGCAAAGGCCGGTATGGTCGCATTGTCCAGGCTGGTGGTACCGTTGCAGGCAAACGGGGTCACCACCACATCGGCCGTGAGGGCCAGAGAGGCTCCCTGACTGGTCCCTGCATCCAGCCGGACCCGGGAAACAGCCTGGGCCCGGGTATCAAAATCCCTGATCTCCACGTTCAAGGGAGCAATATCCGTTTCAAATCCCTGATCCACCACCTTGTCCCTGAAATGAATCCGACCATTTTCCACCAGAATGGAGGAGGCACTGATGTCCATGGACGGTTGGTCCGGGCCAGCAGCTGCCGTGGTGTTGTTCCCGCCGGGCACCCTCCCCTGGATCTCCTGAACATACCGCTGCCAGTTGATCACGTCCGCGCTCTCGCGGATCACGGCAACAAAGGGGTCCTGGACACGAATGTTGGCAAAGGCGATTTCCCGGCGCAGCCAGTCGAACCGCGTTACCGGGACCACCAGTTTGTGACAGGAAAGGATGGTTCCGTCCCGCTGATGGCTCAGCTGGGCATCATCCAGCTCGATCTGGCCTGCGAGAAACAGACTCAGGGGGTGATCGCCCGTGTCGGACTCTTCGATCAGCAGGGAAAGGTCGGTAGTGGCCCGACCCGAAACAAGGGTAAGCTGAGGGCCGATGGGCACGTACTTCCAGAAAGCGGTCAGATCGAGCCCGGCTTCGCTCAGATCGAATTCCGTACGTCGGGAAGAGGCAAAGGGGGTGGATGTTCCCTGGATCTCAAAGGGAGTCTTGTTGAGACGAAACGCAAGACGAGGAAGGATCTGGGTTCCAAGATCTTTGGAATGGGTTGAAAAATAGGGCACAAACAGTTCGATCCCGTCGATCAGATGGTTCACGGACCTGGGATCGTCCTGCACGCGCAGGGTGCCATTGATGCAGGCAAAATCCCTGATGATCACCGGGAAAAGCGACCCGGCTTCTGATGACTCTTCGGGCTCGGGTTCCTGATTGCCGTCACCAGCAACCAGATCCGTCAGATTGGTCCGGCCGGAGGCATCCAGAACATGAACAAATACCGAAGGAGTATCCAGAACAAGCCGTTTGACCACAATGGCGCCGCGAAAAACCGACACGGCCTGCACATCCACGTCAAGGCGATCCAGAGACATCTCAACGGTGCTGTTGTCCGTACCATACACGACAACCCCCTGAACCTGCGCCCGCAAGGTCAGGGGGTTGCATTCTATTTTTTTAATGACCACTCGCCGGGACAGGGCCTGTTCCAGCCTGGCACTCAGAACCGATTGGGCAATGGGTGGCACGGCCATGAAGCCCAGGGCCGTGTATACCACAAAAAGGCCTAGCAGAATAACGAGGGTTTTCATCCCCCCGTGCAAACCACGCCACGCATCAAGCATCCTTCCCATGCCTCCTCCGGGTTGTATTGGCCGATGTACCCAACCACATGCGGGCATACAATTTTTTGCCCGTCAACACAACACGTTCCCGGGAAGGATACGATGTCTTCCTTCTATCCAGCTGTCATTGCCAGACAGGCTTTCCTGATGCCCTGCTTGCCGATCCCCACCAACCGCCGAAGATCCTTTTGCGCCCCATGTTCCACAAACACGTCAGGTATGCCCAGCCGTTTGATGGCTTGACCATTCAGTACACCATGGTCTGTCCAGCATTCCAGCACCGCAGAGCTCATTCCGCCAGCCAGCGTACCTTCCTCCACCAGCACAAACGAGGCAAAACGGCCGGCCAGATCCACAAGGTCCTTCTGGGGCAAGGGCTTGACAAAACGAAGATTGTACAAGGCAAAAGAGCACTTGTGCTCGGCCTCGAGTTCCTGGATCGCCTCCAGGGCCGGATGTACCCTGCTGCCCACGGCAATGACACAGCCATCCGTTCCATCCTTGATCAATTCTCCCTGCCCCAGGGGGATGGACACCCCGTTCCTGTCCGGGACAGCACCCGTACCCACACCGCGGGGATAGCGCAGGGCAGCAGGACCGGGATGGGCTATGGCCGTTCGCAAAAGGGTTGCCAGTTCGGCCTCGTCCTTGGGGGCCATGATCGACATGTTGGGTATATGTCGAAGGTAGGCAAAATCAAACACCCCATGGTGGGTGGCGCCGTCCTCGCCCACCAGCCCACCCCGGTCGAGACACAAAGTCACGTTCAGGTTCTGCAGGCAGACATCGTGGACAATCTGGTCATAGGCCCGTTGCAAAAAGGTGGAATAAATGGCCACCACCGGCTTGAACCCCTGGGCGGCCAGACCCGCAGCAAACGTCACTGCATGCTGTTCGCAAATGCCCACATCAAAAAACCTGTCGGGAAAGGTCCGGGCAAAATGGGTCAACCCCGTGCCTTCGGGCATGGCCGCGGTAATGGCGACAATCTTGTCATCCTTGGCGGCCAGCTCACACAGGGTCTTGCCAAAAATATCAGTATACGACGGCAGGGAACAGGCCGCGAATTTTTTGGCCTTCCCTGTTTCAGGCTCGAAGCAGCCCACACCGTGGAAATGGGTGGGATTTTTTTCCGCAGGCTCGTACCCCTTGCCCTTTTTGGTCAACACATGGACGAGGATGGGGCCTTCCAGCTGCTTGACCCGATTGAACACGGAAACCAGTTCTCGAATGTCATGACCATTGATGGGTCCCACATAGGTAAAGTCAAAGGCCTCAAACAGCATGCCCGGCGTGAAGAAGCCCTTGAAGGAATCCTCGCCCCGCTTGAGATAGCCCACAAGTTCGGTGCCGATTTTGGGAATCTGGTTGATCCACGCCTCGGTTTCCTTTTTGAGCCGCATGACCCAACGGGAAGCAAACCGCTTGCTCAGGAAGGATGACAGGGCCCCAACGTTCTTGGAAATGGACATCTCGTTGTCGTTGAGGACAACAATGAAATTTTTCTCCAACCCTCCGGCCTGATTGAGGCCTTCGTAGGCCAATCCTGCGGTCATGGACCCGTCACCGATGATGGAAACCACATGGTGACGCAAACGGTTCAGATCTCTGGCCACGACCATGCCCAAACCAGCGGAAATGGAAGTGCTTGAATGGCCAACACCAAAACAATCGTACGGACTTTCATCACAACGCGGAAACCCGCTGATGCCGCCGAGCTGCCGCAGGGTATGAAAGCGGTCCAAACGGCCCGTCAGCAGCTTGTAGGCGTAGGCCTGATGGCCCACGTCCCAGATGAATCTGTCCTGATCGGCATGAAAGGACTTGAGCAGTGCCAGGGTCAGTTCGACTACCCCGAGGGACGGGGCAAGATGACCGCCCGTTCTGGAAACCGTCTGAATGATGATCTCACGAAGTTCAGTGGCAAGGGAAGCAAGCTCCTCGAACCCCAGTTTCCGGATATCCGTGGGAGATGTGAGGGAAGCGAGTCCGTCGGTCCGGGTGTACAGCGGCTGTTGCATGGTCTTCATACCAGTATCTGCTCTCTTTGTGGTTGGAAAGGATTCAACATGCCCGGGCCAGGACATATTCGGCCAGACCCGTCAAAAAATCCTTGTGCGGCCCATGAAATACGGCCAGGGCATCACAGGCCTGTTTGACCTGCGTGCGGGCAAGCTCCATGCTCGCATCCAGCCCCAGATGACGGGGATAGGTGTTTTTGTCGGCCACCTGATCACTGCCAACGGGTTTCCCCAGTTCCTGTTCGCTACCGACAACATCCAGAACATCGTCAACCACCTGAAAAGCCAGCCCCAGATGTTCACCAAAACAACGGACCTGCGCCTGTTCGTGGTCAGATCCTCCGCCCAGAATGACGCCACATTCACAAGACGCCCGGATCAGGGCACCGGTTTTCATGGCGTGCATGGAACGCAGCCCCTGCAGGGAAATATCCGAACGGCCCGTATATTCCATGTCCAGAACCTGCCCTCCGACCATGCCCCGACTTCCGGCCGCATGAGCCATGACCCGCATGGCCGCAACAAGACGGTCGGCCGAGACATTGGCTTGAAGCATCAGGGTAAAGGCTTCGCAGTGCAGCCCGTCTCCGGCCAGAATGGCCATGGCCTCGCCAAACTGCTTGTGACTTGAGGGTTTGCCCCTTCGCAGATCATCATCGTCCATGGCCGGCAGGTCATCATGGATCAGGGAATAGGTATGAATGCATTCGATCCCTGCGGCAAAGGGAAGAACATTCTCCATGATTTCTCCCGCAAGAGCAGCGCATGTCAGGCACAAAACCGGCCTGAGACGCTTGCCGCCCGCAAGCAGACTGTACTCCATGGCCGACGTCAGATGAGCGGGTACGGCAGGATCGTGCAGGCAGGTCGCCAGAAAGGTCTCAACCTGACTGCCGCGTGCGGCAAGTTCCTGTTTAATCGCGGGAATCACGGCCATCATCTTCCTCTTGGTCATCGAAATCCTTCCACATGTTATCCACCAGAACCCGAACCTCCTTTTTGGCCTGTTCGAGCTCTGTGCGACACTCTCGAGCCAGGGTGACCCCCTGCTTGAAAAGTTCCACCCCTTTTTCCAGCTCGGGTTCACCCGTTTCCAGCTGGGCCACGATGTCCTGCAGCGCCGTCAGTTTCTTTTCAAAGGAATCCTGCGTGTTGTCCATGAAGCGTTCCTTCCCCTTTCAAATGACCACAAACCGTACACCCGCACCTATTCGCCAAACAACGGCATGGGGTCCACGGGTTCACCAAGCAGATACAAGCCAAAATGCAGATGCGGCCCTGTGGCCCGTCCAGTCCTGCCCATGGCTCCGACAACCTCGCCCTTGCGCACCACCTGTCCTTCCTTCACATCAATGCGGGACAGATGGAAATACATACTCATGACGCCCTGGCCATGATCAAGATACACGGACCGACCTGAAAAATAGTGGTCGGCAACAAGATCCACAATGCCGTCGGCACAGGCCTTGACAGGCACACCCATGCCGCCTCGGAAATCCACTCCCCGATGAGGAGAACGGGGCTCGTCATTGATGATGCGACGCAGCCCAAAGGCCGAAGAAACACCTCCTGGAACCGGTCGAGTCAGGGGAAGGGACCAGAAGCGCCCCTTGCTGCGGCCCTTCAGGATCGTTGAAATCTCTTTTTTTTCTCTGTGATATCGCGCAAGATTTTCCGGGGACAGGTGAACCATCTTCCTGGGCAACGTGAGGCGTTGAACCGGATACTCCTTGTCCTCCACCTTGATGGTTTGCCGGGCGGTAAGCTTGCGGGCGTCCCGCATGCAGGACAACTCCAGAGTCTCCGCTACGGGTTGGCGGGTCAATCCCACTCCCAGCAGCACTTCCACCACCGGATCCCCGGCGCCCACGGCAACATCCAGAGTCTTGTCCAGCCATGTCAGCTGATAGTTGCTCCCCCCGTTCACCGGCGTGAACCGGCACACAAAGGCCTGCCCCCTGTACACGGTATGGGGTGCTGTCAGCTCAACCCCGGTTGCAGCATGGAGTACCGAGCCTGTTCCCAAAACCATGAGTATCAGGCCCAGCAGAAAACCCTTGTTAAAAACCATCAATCCCCCTTGCATCCCACGACCCGGATCCGGACACCACCTGTTTTTTGGGCCAATTTACGGCAAACATCAAGTCACGGCAAAATCGGACAAATATCACCATGCCCGAGACGGTACAAGAAGCAGGCTTTAACCCTTTTTGGCTGGTTGATGATCAACCACACGGGCAACGATCCGCCCCCGAGCGGGCAGGATTTCAACCAGCTCGTCAGGAGCCACCTCGCCTTGGTCACGCACAAACGAACCGTCTTCCTTTCTGACCAGGCAATATCCCCGTTGCAGGGGCGCATGGGGATCAAGCCCCTGCAGCCTGGTCTGCACAACCCTGGTTTGGGCCATCTTGGCCTCCACAAATCCCTGTCCATGGAGGGCAAGACGATCCCCCTGGGTCAGCAGGGAATGCTCATGCATGCGCCAGAATCCCGGACCAAGAGCCGTACAAAGGCGCGTGGCCTCCCTGATCAGAAGATCACTTTTTCGGGCCATCCATTGGGTGCCAGCCTGTTTTAGCCCGAGGATTGCATGGTTCACCTGGTCCATGATCCGGTTGATGCGCGTCTCGGGACTGAGCCAGTCAAGCCCCTTTTCCTGATGCCCAAGGCGGGCCTCAAACCCGGATATGAGCTGATTCATGGCCCGGGAAAGACGAATGCTCAACTCGTCCAGCCCTTGCATCATGGTTTCGCGCTCGGGCCATATGATCTGGGCTGCATGGGTGGGGGTTGCCGCACGCACATCCGCCACCAGATCGGCGATGGTGGTATCCACTTCATGACCTACCCCGCAGACAACCGGAAGGGGGCTGGAAAAAATGGCCGTTGCCACGGACTCGTCATTGAATGCCCACAAATCTTCAATGGATCCACCGCCCCGGATGAGCACGAGGATGTCGGCCCAGTCGTCGGCAACAACACGATCCATGGCATGGATGATGGATTCCGGGGCCTTGTCCCCCTGGACCAGGGAGGGATACACCCGGATCTGTCCGCCCAGCCCCCGCGACCGGGCGATCTTCACAAAATCGCGAATGGCGGCTCCCCCGGGCGCGGTAACCACGGCCACCCGCCGAACATGTTTGGGCAGGGTCTGCTTACGGCCGGGATCAAAATATCCCTGACCGGCCAGTTTCTGCTTGAGCGCTTCAAACGCCAGGTGCAGGTCGCCCACCCCCTGCTCCTGCACCAGTTCGGCCACCAGCTGATACGTTCCCCTGGGGGCATAGACCTGTATCCGCCCGGCAACCAGAATGTCCATGCCTTCCTGGAGCACGAGCCCCCGACCCGAAAGGACTTCACCGGTCAGGGGATCAACGCGTTCCCCGGAGGAAGGCATCGTGCCCTGCTGGTTCGACTTGAACCAGACAACAGCCAGGGACGCGTTGTGGTCCTTGAGGGAAAAATAGATATGTCCGGACCCGGGACGGGCCAGATTGGTCACCTGACCACGGACCCAGACAAAGGGAAACTCTGCCTGCAGCGTATGGGCCACGGCTTCGGTGATCCCGGTGACCGTGAAAATCTGCACCATTTCCTCTCCTTGCAAACATGAAGGCGTTGTCATGAGAAACCGCCCGGACTCTGAACCAAACAGAAGTCCGGGCGATACATGTTGTTTCCATGACAACCACCAGCAGGCAGGCCATCGCGCCCACTCCATCCCGCCGTGAAGGGGGAGGCCTCTTCCCTGGCCGGGCCAACCAGGGGCGCGATTTACGCCACCTCAAGCCCCCAGGACGCATACACTTCCTTGCGCCATGCCTCGAATCCCTGCTGGAAACCTTCCAGGGGCAATTCCATTTTTTCCCCTGTCTTGCGGTTCTTGGCCTCAATGATCCCATTGGTGAGGCCTTTCTTGCCCAGAACAAGCTGCATGGGTGCGCCCATGAGATCGGCGTCCTTGAACTTGATTCCTGGACGCTCCTTGCGATCGTCCAGGAGTACCTCAACGCCCATGTTCTCCAGCACATCATGCAGTTCAACGGCCTTGGCCCTGAGGTCATCGTCCTTGGCCCCGGTCAGGGCCAGCAGAGAGACCTCAAAGGGAGCAATGGAAGGCGGAAACATCATCCCGTGCTCGTCATGGTTCTGCTCGATGGCCGCGGCAACCACCCGACTGACCCCGATGCCGTAACACCCCATGATCATGGGCTTTTCCTTGCCGTTTTCATCCAGATAACACGCATTCATGGATTCACTGTACTTGGTACCCAGTTTGAAAACATGGCCCACCTCAATCCCCTTGGGCAGGGTGATGGGAGCCCCGCACCGGGGACAGACATCCTGATCCGTAATCTGTCTGAGATCGGCATACCCGGTCAGCTTGACATCCCGGGCAATGTCCACGTGCATGACGTGGGTATCTTTCTTGTTGGCGCCCGCTATCCAGTCCGTGGCGGTTCGAACTTCAAAATCCGCATAGATTTTGTCTACCTTCAGCCCCACAGGTCCGGCAAAGCCCACCGGAGCCTGGGTCCACTCCTCAACCTGTTTGGCACTGGCCATTTGGCAGACATCACCGCCGAGCAGAGTCTTCAACTTGCACTCGTTGACCTCCCGATCCCCGCGCACCAGCACGGCAACGGATTCGCCATCAATGTCGTAAAGTAGGGTTTTGAGAATACGCTGGGGGTCAACACCCAGAAACGCTGCCACCTCGTCCACGGCATGCTTGCCGGGGGTGGCCACCTCTACCATGTCCTGGCTGCAGGCCGAACAAGCGTCCCCGGCAACACAGGTGACCTCTGCCTTTTCCAGATTGGCTGCGTAATCACACTGGGTGCACACGGCAATGGTGTCTTCCCCGGTATCGGCCAGAACCATGAATTCGTGGGAATAACTTCCCCCAATGGATCCCGTATCCGCTTCAACCGGCCGGAATTCCAGACCAATGCGTGAGAAAATGGCCACATAGGCCTCGTACATTCTCGCATAGCTCTGGTTGGCTCCGTCCTCATTTGCGTCAAAGGAATACCCGTCCTTCATGACAAACTCCCGACCACGCATCAAACCGAACCTGGGCCGGATTTCATCCCTGAACTTGGTTTGAATCTGATAGAGGTTCAACGGCAATTGCTTGTAGGAACGCACCTCTCCCCGGATGAGATCGGTGACCACTTCCTCGTGGGTGGGCCCCAGGCAGTAATCCCGGCCATGCCGATCCTTGAAACGCAGGAGTTCCTTGCCGTAAAATTCCCAACGGCCTGTTTCCTGCCAAAGGTCGGCGGGCTGGACCATGGGCATGAGAACCTCCAGGGCTCCTGCCCGGTCCATCTCTTCGCGCACGATCTTGGCGACCTTGTTCACGGCCCGTAGACCCAGGGGCAGGTAGGTATACATCCCCGACGTCAGCTTGCGGATCATGCCTGCCCGCAAGAGCAGTTTGTGGCTGATGACCTCGGCCTCGGCCGGATCTTCCTTGAGAGTGGGGACATAGTATCCACTGAAAAGCATGGGTGATCTCCTTGTATGAAAAATGAAACCCTGTCGGGTGCAGCACATGCACGAAAACCGGACCCGTACCACCAGCCCGACAGCTTGGCCTACGCGTTGTTGCAACCGGTTTCTTTGTGATGTTCCTGCTGCTTGTCAATGCTGTTGACCATCACGGGCAGGCGGCCCGGACTCGGGGAAAACAGTCCCTGGCAGATGTTAAAACATACCCCGTGCAACCATTAGCGCTGCCCCGGGCCATGTTCGCCGGTCCGGGCCCTCTGGTCCAGAAATGTCTCCAGTTCCTGCAGAAACTCCGGTATCAGGTTGGCTTCGCCCTTGATCTTGCGTACGATCCTGCCTTTTCGAAAAATAATCCCGCAATCCCGGCCACCGGCAATGCCGATATCGGCTTCCCTGGCCTCGCCAGGGCCGTTGACCACACACCCCATGACCGCCACGGTGAACACGTCGGTCACGTGCATAAGCCGCTTTTCAACAGCTGTTGCCAGGCCGATCAGATCCACCTCGGTCCGCCCGCAACTGGGACAGGAAACAATCTCCGGACCGCGCTGCCGGATCCCCAGGGAACGCAGGATTTCCCAGGCAACGAGCATTTCGTCCACTGGATCTCCGGTAAGGGAGACGCGCAGGGTGTCACCTATTCCCTGAGCAAGGAGCATACCCAGCCCGACCCCGGACTTCACGGCTCCCCGCAGCGGTGTCCCGGCCTCGGTCACCCCGATGTGCAGGGGATAGTCCACCTTGTCGCTCATGATCCGGTAGGCGTCCACGGTGGAAAGGACCGAAGACGATTTGAGAGAAATCTTGATTTGATCAAATCCCCGTTCTTCAAGCAGCCGTACATGACGCATGGCCGATTGGACCATGGCCTCGGGCGTGGGGCCGCCAAAAGTTGCCAGCAGATCCTTTTCCACGGAACCGCTGTTGACCCCGATGCGGATGGGCACATGGTGGGCCTTGGCCGCGTCAACAACCATGTCCACATGGTCCTTGCCCCCGATGTTCCCGGGATTGATGCGCAACCCGTCCACCCCGGCCTCCATGGCCGAGATGGCCAGCCGGTGGTCAAAATGAATATCTGCAATAAGAGGTACTTCTGCCGCCTCTTTAATGGCACGCAGACATAAAGCGGCCTCGGCATCAAGCACGGCCAGCCGCACGATCTCGCACCCGGCCTTGGCCAGGGCATGGATCTGGGCCAGCGTGGCCTGAACATCCCGGGTGTCCGTGTTGGTCATGCTCTGAACCCGGACAGGATTGTTCCCGCCAATGCCCACATTGCCCACAAACACGGTTCGTGTCGGTTTCCGTGAAATATGCATGAAGGACCCCTGTGGTGGTTTCTTTACAACAGATTGGACTGACAATCCCCGCCACTCCAACTGCCTCAACCATGCCGACATCCCCGGCAAAACAGGGCGAAGAAGCGCATCTCGTCGGCCATGGCAACTTGGAACAAACGTCATCAAATCAGGCTTTGGTAATGGATTTGCCCCACCATGTACAGACCGGGCTCCAGAGGACTTCCGGGACACCGCGGATTTTCTCTTGACGACCCCTTTGGTTGTGCTCCAGAAAGATATGTTTTAGTCTTCAAAACTATACACCCGTTCCGAACGTTTCCTTTCCCGTGTGCACCCTTTCCGTCAGGACCTCGGGCATTGTCATGAAGCACGCAACCATGCCGGATACGGGTTGTCCCTCATCAAGGAGCATCCATTCATGTCATTGAGTATTGGAATCGTCGGTCTTCCCAACGTGGGCAAGTCGACCATTTTCAACGCCCTGACCAGGGCCCAGAACGCAGAAAGTGCCAACTACCCCTTTTGCACCATTGAACCCAACAAGGCGGTGGTACCTGTTCCCGACGACCGCCTCCAGGCACTGGCCAGGCTGGTCAATCCGGAAAAGATCGTCCATGCCACCGTGGACTTCATCGACATCGCCGGCCTGGTGGCCGGGGCGAGCAAGGGCGAAGGATTGGGCAACAAATTTCTGGGCAATATCAGGGAGACCCAAGCCATCCTTCATGTTGTCCGGTGTTTTGAAAACGATGACATCGTTCATGTGGACGGGTCCATCGACCCCATCCGGGATATCGACATCATTGAAACCGAACTGATCATGGCTGATTTGCAGATGGTGGAAAACCGCATTTCCCGTCTGGAAAAGCAGGTCAAGGGTGACAAGAAACTCATGCCCGTCCTGGCCATGTGCCAGCAATTGGAAGCACACCTGGCAACGGGCAAGCCCGCAGCAACCTTTCCCCTCAAGGATGATGAAACCCTTGAATCCGCGTTTGGGGAACTGGGACTCATCTCGGCCAAGCCGGTCATCTACGCCATGAACGTGGACGAGGATGCCCTTGCCCAGAACAACGAGCATGTGTCCCGTGTACGGGAACTGGCCGGACAACGCGGGTGCGCCTGCATCAAGGTCTCGGCCAAGATGGAAGAGGAACTTGCGGGTCTGGACGAAGACGAGCGCGCTGAATTTCTGGAGTCTTACGGGGTGACCCAAAGCGGTCTGGAACAGGTCATCCACACCGGATACGCCACCCTCGGCCTGATCAGCTACTTCACGGCCGGACCCAAGGAGGTCAAGGCATGGACCATCCGCAAGGGCTGGAAAGCCCCCCAGGCAGCCGGCGTCATCCACACGGATTTTGAACGCGGTTTCATCCGGGCGGAAATCATCGCCTATGACGACTATGTTGCCAACGGGTCCGAAGCTGCCTGCCGATCCAAGGGAGTGCTTCGGGTGGAAGGCAAGGAATACGTGGTCAAAGATGGAGACGTTGTTCATTTCCTCTTTAATGTGTAATAAAGTGGGCAGTACACAGTACACACGAAGTACACAGGGATGAAAAAGACGATTTTCAGTGTTTATCGTCACCTCGTTTCTGACCTGCACGAATTATCTCCCCAAAAACGGATGAACGGATAATCCACATTAAAAACAATATGTTCTCCCTGCGCCCTGCGTACTGCGTACTGTGCACTCAAGTACTGCGCACTAAAGCACTGTGCACTAAAGCACTGCGCACCTTCTTCTCCTTCATCCTAACCTTTAACCCTTACAACTAAAAATGCCCCAACGCGGACCCCACATATCCCTGGCCCCGGAACGACTGGTCAAACGTGTCCTTGGCATTCCTCTGGAAGAATTCCAGACCTGGCCTGAATATCTTCAGGAACTGGCCCTGTCCCTTGCAGAAGAACTGTTCATGATTCGGTACAATCCCTTTATTCCCGCTGAAAACGTCCATGCCAGCGTCATGGACCGGCTCAAACGGGAAAAAGGGGCATTGTCTCCGGAATATTTCCATGACCTGTCCACGTGTCTGCAAGGCTATTGGGACCGGTTTGACCAGGATCGCAAATTCACGGCCAAACTGCTCAAGCGGATGAGTTCCATTCTGTCCAGAGATCAGATTTCCACCTCGCCCCACACCCTGGTGGAATGTTCCACCGATGCCACGGATCTGCGCATGGAGCTGCCGGCCATGGTCGTGTTCCCCGAGACCACGGAGCAGATCCAGAAGATTGTCCGACTGGCCAACGAGCTCGGCTTTGCCATTGTCCCCCGGGGCGGGGGGTCAGGACTGACCGGTGGTGCGGTCCCTGCCAAATGGCGGACCGTTGTGTTGAGCATGACCAGGTTCAACAAAATCCTTTCCGTGGACACGGAGAAAAAATGCATCTGTGCCCAGACCGGTGTTCTCACGCTGCACGCAGGCCAGGAAGCCGCCAAACACGGCATGCTCTTCACCGTGGACCCGGCTTCCAAGGCAGCCTCCTCCCTGGGCGGCAACCTGTCGGAAAATGCTGGTGGCCCCTTTGCCTTTGAATACGGCACAACCATCGACAACGTGCTCAGCTACACCATGGTCACCCCCTCGGGAGAGTGCATCCGGATCAGGCGCAAGAACCATCCCGGCCACAAGATCTTCCCCCATGAAACAGCCATTTTTGAAATCAGGGATGAACGGGACGAAATACGGGAGACCATTTCCCTGCGTGGGGACAAAATCCGGGCCGCAGGTCTGGGCAAGGACGTGACCAACAAATACCTGGGAGGCCTTCCCGGCATCCAGAAGGAAGGAGTGGACGGGATCATTACCGAAGCCTGTTTCACCCTGCATCCCCAGCAGGATCATTTTCGGGTCCTGTGTCTGGAATTCTTTGGCTCCTCCATGCGCAACGCCTCCCTGGTCATCCAGAGCGTGGTCGCCCTGCGCGACACCATCCGCAAGGAAGGGGACAAGGTCAAAATCTCGGCCATGGAAGAATTCGGTACCAAGTATGTCCAGGCCATTGATTACCGGAAAAAATCATCCAGGTTCGAGGGCGCGCCCATTTCGGTACTGATCATTCAGCTTGATTCTGATGACGAAGCGGCTCTGGACAAGGCCATGCAGGAAATCGTCCATATCACCGATCCTTTTGACAACGTGGATATCTTTGTTGCCAGGGACGAAAAAGAAGCCGAACGGTTCTGGCACGACCGCCATCAGCTCAGTGCCATTTCCAAACGTACCAGCGGCTTCAAAATCAATGAGGACGTTGTCCTGCCCCTTGCCGTCATTCCGGAATTTTCCGACTATATTGAAGAGATCAACCTCCACTATCTGGCCAGGGCCTACCGCAAGGCACTGCAGCAGGTCACCACGCTGGAAGGAGTCGAGGTGGACGACGGATTCATCCAGATGGAACTGGGCGTAACCACGGACATCCTCAAGGAAAAAACAACCACTGCGGACATCTCCGAACAGGAACTGGAGCTCCAGGTCTTTTACTTTTTCCAGCATCTGAAAAACAAATATACGCAGATCCAGGACAAGCTGGACAGGATTTTCGAGGACATGACCGGGACCCGGATCATCGTGGCCAACCATATGCACGCCGGAGACGGTAACTGCCATGTGAACCTGCCGGTCAATTCAAATGATCCCCAAATGCTTGCCCTGGCCGAAGAGGCCGTGGTCAAGGTGACCCGCAAAGTCATTGAACTCGGTGGCGTGGTCTCGGGCGAACACGGCATAGGGATCACCAAGATCCCCTTTTTGCAGGAAGAAAAAATCATCGCCCTCAAGGGCTACAAGCGCAAGGTGGATCCCAACAATGTGTTCAATCCCGGCAAACTGACCCAGCGCGAGCTGGTGGTCCTGCCGTATACCTTTTCCTTCAACCGGCTCATCAAGGACATCAACAAGACGGCCATCCCGGGCAAGGATCGACTGATCAGCCTTCTGGTCGATATCCAGACATGCACCCGGTGCGGCAAGTGCAAGCAGGTCTGTCCCATGTTTCAGCCGGAAGCGGGATTGCTTTTCCATCCCAGGAACAAGAACATTGCCCTGGGCGCCCTTATTGAGGCCATTTACTATTCCCAGCTGCACACGGGTGAACCGGACAAGAAGCTGCTGGACCAGCTCCGACAGATCATGGATCATTGCACGGCCTGCGGCAAATGCACAGCCGTCTGCCCGGTCAAGATCCACACCAGTGACGTAACTCTGCACATGCGGGCCTACCTGAATGAAAAGGGAGCCGGAGGGCATCCGTTCAAGGCCCAGGTTCTCACATTGCTGAGCAAAAATCCCCAGAAGGTGCTTCCCATGGCCGCCCGGGCAGTCAGTGTGGGCCAGGCCATCCAAAACAAGGTGGTGAACCGGATTCCGGATGCATGGAAACAACGTATGGCCAATCCCCTGTTCACGGGCAAGGGGCCAAAACTGGATTTCACCAACCTCGCTCAGGAACTGGGGTTGAAAAAGGGAACCATCTTCCTCCCCCATGCCAATTCCTCCCAACCCCTGGAAACGGTATTTTATTTTCCGGGATGCGGAGCAGGCCTCTTCTACCCGTCCATTGCCGTTGCCGGGACATACCTGTTGCTCAAGGCAGGCGTTGGCGTGGCCCTTCCTCCGGTCCACCTGTGTTGCGGATATCCCCTGCTGGCGGCCGGACACAAGGAGGAGGCCCAGAAAATGGGACGGGAAAACCGGGAGGTCATCCACAAAACCATGGCCCGACTCGCCGACATGGGCCATGCCTGCACCTTTTTTCTGACATCCTGCGGCACCTGCCGGGAAGGAACCCAGGAATACCGGCTACGCCCTGGAGAAGGCAAAAGCATCAGCCATCTTGATGTGGTCCAGTTCCTCATGGAACGGCTGGAAGGACCAGACACAACCAGGGACCAGGGCTCGCTCATCTATCATGCGGCCTGCCATCCCGAATGGATGGGCATGGACCCGGCCAAGGCAGGAACCATCTATGCCAAAGCCCTTGCAACCCAGGCAGGCTGTACCGTGCGCATAAGTCCGGGGTGTTGCGGAGAGTCCGGCATGGGAGCCATGACTTCGCCGGCCATTTACAACAAGATCCGCTCCAAGAAACAGCGTCAGCTGAATCAGGACCTCAAGGGCTATCCCGCAAACGGCCCCGTTGTGGTGGGCTGCCCGTCTTGCAAAATCGGGATCAAACGTTCCCTCATCCAGATGCACCGGGAGAACGAGGTCCTGCATACCCTTGAGTATCTGGCCCAGCTCCACGGGGGCACGCATTGGAAAAAGGAATTCCTCAAGGCCCTGGCACGGGCCAAGGTGATCAATGGCGCCAGGGTGCTGCAGGCATGAACCGGACCGGTAAAGACAATGCCCTGGGGACGCAGAAAACACGTGCTCCCCAGGTGACAGAAGAACCCCAACGCCATCCGGACCATGGATCCGCAAACAGTCAACCAAAAAACAGCATCCCGACTACAACGCATCATGACGTCCTCGACAATCCCTTCGCCCCGCTATCTGGGCATTGATTTCGGCCTCAAACGGGTCGGGCTGGCCGTGGCAGGGCCCAACAGCACCATGGTCTTTCCCTTGAAGACCATCTTCAGGACCACCAGAGCCGCCTTGTTCGAGGAGCTTCTCGGGATCATTGCCGAGGAAAACATCCAGGCCATTGTTCTTGGCCTGCCCCTGGACCTTGAAGGCAACGAACAGCTGATCACCAGACAGGTCAGAAATTTTGCCGCCAGTCTGGCCAGACGAGTGGCCCTACCCATCCATCTGGAAAACGAGGCACTGACATCCTTTGAGGCCAGAAATCGCCTTCATGAGGCCCGGGTTTTCGGAGCCCGCAGGAAAAACGTTCTGGACCAGATGGCAGCCGTGGCCATTCTGGAGTCCTTTTTAAGCCGTCACCATCATCACGGATCTCTTCACAGACCCCAATAGGCATGCATTCCTGTCGTCTCTCCCCGCTCCAGCGGTTTCTTCTCGTATTTCTCGGCGCCATGCTCCTGGCAGCGGGCGTCCTGTTGTATCAAGTCCACCACTTTCTGCATACCGCGCCCGAGCATCCCGGCACCCCCCTGGTCGTGCGCATATCTCCGGGCATGTCCTTTTCTGCCATTGCCGCCCTGCTCGAATCCAAGGGGATTGTTGTCGACCGGACACGATTCGCCCTTCTGGGCAGGTTCATGAACAAGGCAGGCTCGGTACGGGCCGGAGAATTCACCCTGCATACCGGATGGACTCCCATGCAAGTGCTGGAAGAACTTGGCCGGGGCAGGGATATTCTCTACCCGCTGACCATTCCGGAGGGGCTCACATGGTGGCAGACAGCCGATCTTGTTCAGGCGTCAGGCCTTGGAACGCGGCAAGGTTTTGCCCGAATCGTCAGCGACCGGGACTTCCTTGCCAGGTGGCATATCCCGGGAGACAATGCCGAAGGCTATCTCTTCCCCGAAACCTATCTCTTCCCCCGTGTCGCGATCACTACCCCGGGCAACACCCCCACCGAGCAGGATCTGGCCATTGCCAACCACCTTTTGGCCATGTTCCGGGAAAAGACAAAAGAACTCTTTCCGCCGGACATGTCCCCCGAAGCCATCCGGGATATTCTCACCCTGGCTTCTCTGGTGGAAAAGGAAACATCAAGGGATGACGAGCGTGCCCGCATCGCCGGGGTCTATGCCAATCGGCTCAGAAAAAACATGCGTCTCCAATGCGATCCAACCATCATCTATGGTATCGGCCCGGACTTTGACGGCAACCTGACGCGCAAGCATCTCCGTGATAGGTCCAATCCCTACAACACGTACATGCATCCGGGTCTTCCCCCCGGCCCCATCTGTTCTCCGGGGCTGGCCTCCATCAAGGCGGCTCTGCATCCTGAATCCCATACCTATCTCTATTTTGTGGCCAGGGGCGACGGCAGCCACGCCTTCAGCAGAACCCTCAGGGAGCACAACCAGTACGTACGCACCTACCAATTGCACAGATAGGGCCGCTGGTTGTACGCAAGACTTCACTGTGATCGGTGCTTAAAAAGCTGTTTGATTTTTCAGGGATCCAAGCGTATGTGACCAGATCGCAACAATCAATGACAGCCAAGGCTGATGAAGGAGTTTGTTTTCTCAACTTTTTTCTGGAGGTAGAATCCATGAAAAGATTGTCAACCCTATTGCTAACCGCTGCCCTGGTGCTTTCCATGGGCGCACTCTTTGCCGGGCAGGCCATGGCCGGTAAATCCATCAAGGTGGCGTTTGACGCTGACCCCGTTTCCCTGGACCCCCATGTTCAGCTTTCCGGTGGCATGCTCCAGTATTCCCACATGGTCTTTGACCCATTGATCCGCTGGACCCAGAAGATGACCTTTGAAGGCCGTCTGGCCACCAAGTGGGAACGTATCGACCCATTGACCGTGCGCTTTTACCTGCGCAAGGGCGTCAAGTTCCACTCAGGCAATCCCTTCACGGCCAAGGATGTGGCCTGGACTCTGGATCGTCTGAAAAAAAGTCAGGATTTCAAAGCACTTTTCGATCCGTTCACCAAGCCGGTGATTGTTGACGACTACACCATCGACATCAAGACCACCAAGCCCTATCCCCTGCTCCTGAACATGTGCACCTATATCTTCCCCATGGACAGCAAGTTCTACACCGGCACGGATGACAAGGGGCTGCCCAAGGATGCCATCGTCAAGACTCAGTATTCCTTTGCCAATATCAACGAGTCCGGGACCGGCAAGTATCAGGTCACCTTTCGTGAACAGGGCGTGAAGATGATCTTCACCAAGTTCCCCGAGTACTGGGACCAGACGGGCAATGTGGATGAAATCATCCTGACCCCCATCAAGAATGACGCCACCCGTGTGGCCGCCCTTCTTTCCGGTGATGTGGATTTTATCATGCCTGTTCCTCCCCAGGATTACGCCCGCATCAAGGGCAACAGCGATCTCAAGCTGGTAACCATGTCCGGCAGCCGGGTCATCACCTTTCAGTTAAACCAGAAAAGACGGCCCGAATTCCGCAACAAGAAGGTCCGTCAGGCCATGGTTTACGCAGTCAACAACGCCGGTATCGTCAAGAAGATCATGAAGGGTACGGCTTCTGTTGCCGCACAGCAGGCCCCCGAAGGATTTGCCGGCTACAAGGCCAACCTGACCCCCCGCTACGACCTGAACAAGGCCAAGCAGCTCATGCAGGAAGCCGGATACCCCAACGGATTTTCCTGCTCCATGATCGCCCCCAACAACCGGTACGTCAAAGACGAACAGATCGCCCAGGCTGTTGCGGCCATGCTCTCCAAGATCGGCATCAAGGTGAATCTGAAGACCATGCCCAAGGCCCAGTACTGGGATGAATTCGACGCCCAGGTTGCCGACATCCAGATGATCGGTTGGCATCCCGACACCGAGGATTCCTCCAACTACACCGAATTCCTGCTCATGTGTCCCAACAAGGAAACCGGCTTTGGCCAGTACAACAGCGGCAACTACTGCAACAAGCAGGTTGACGGGCTGATCATGCAGGCCATGACCGAAACCGACATGGCCAAGCGAAGCGCCCTGCTCCAGGAAGTTGAACAGATTCTCTATGATGATGCAGCCTATATCCCCCTGCACTGGCAGAATCTTTCCTGGGCCTCCAAGAAGCCTCTGATGATCGAACCCATTGTCAATGCCCAGAACTTCCCCTACTTCGGGGACCTGGTCGTCAAATAAAACCCGTATCCAACGGGGGCGGAGCCTGTTATGGGCTTTGCCCCCGCATGGAACAACACAATCCGCATTCAAGAAATGTGAGCATTGAAGAAATGGCATGCACTGACGGTAACGGCTTGTCTTTTCTCCAGGCTCTCACATTTCTGTGCGTATGCATTGTTGTTGGAACAACAAATCCTGCATAGTCTGTATCCTGTATCTGTTATCCCTTTTTTTCCCAATCCTACTACCCCGGACAGCATCTCATGTTTGCCTTCATAGTCCGACGCATCCTTCAGGCCGTGGTCGTCATGCTGATTATCAGCGTGATCGGTTTTGCCATCAAGCAGAACGTGGGTGACCCGGTACGCCAGCTTACCGGCATTTCCGTTTCCAAGGCTGAACGCGAAGCCCTGCGAGACCAGCTTGGTTTGAATGACCCCTTTCTCGTCCAGTATGGCCGATTCCTGGTCAATGCGGCCAAGGGAGATATCGGCCAATCCTATTTTTACAAGAAACCGGCCATGGAGGTCATCCTCAAAAAGGCCCCTGCAACCCTGGAACTGGTCTTGTGCAGTTCCATTCTCATCGTGCTGGTATCCATCCCGGTGGGCATCTATTCGGCCATCTATCCCAAACGTCTCTTTTCCCGATTTGCCATGAGCGGAAGCATTGTCGGGGTCTCCTTTCCCGTCTTTCTGACCGCCATCCTGCTTGTCTACATCTTTGCCATCAAATGGGGCGTGCTCCCCTCATACGGACGGGGTGAGACCGTGAACATCGGAGGATGGTGGGACACGGGCCTGCTCACCTTGGACGGGCTCAAACACCTGATCCTGCCGACTATTTCCCTGTCCTCCATCATGCTTCCCCTGTTCATTCGACTCATCCGCTCGGAGATGATGGAAGTCCTGCAGACCGATTACATCAAGTTTGCCTGGGCCAAGGGCCTTCACAGATGGCGGATCTGGTTCGTGCATGCATTCAAGAACACCCTGCTTCCGGTTATCACCGTGGGAGGAGTTCAGCTGGGCATGATGATCGCCTACACCATTCTCACGGAAACGGTTTTCCAGTGGCAAGGCATGGGCTTCATGTTTCTCGAGGCAGTGGAGCGTTCAGACACCTCACTGCTGGTAGCCTACCTCATCTTTGTGGGAGCCATTTTCGTGTGCGTGAACACGGTCATCGACATCATCTACGGCCTGGTCAATCCCATGGTCAGGATCACAGGAAGGTCATAAATGGGACGCCTCAAACAATTCAAAGAATCATATTTTCTCTACAGTTTTTTGCACGACAAGGTGGCCATCGTCAGTCTGGTCGTTTTGCTCGTCCTTTTGGTCATGGGCATAGGGGCCCCGTTTTTTGCACCGCATGATCCCTATGACACCACAACCATCGACATTCTGGATGCCGAAATCCCGCCGGTATGGCTCGAAGGCGGCAACCCCGCCTATACCTTGGGTACCGACGATCAGGGCCGTGATCTGTACAGCACCATGCTCTACGGTATGCGCATTTCCCTGTTCATCGGCATTGGCGCCGTGGGTATGCAGGCTGTACTGGGCATCATCCTGGGGCTCATGGCAGGATATTTCGGCGGCAAGATCGAATCTCTGCTCATGCGCATGGCCGATGTTCAGCTGTCCTTTTCCACCATGATGGTGGCCATCTTTTTGAGTGCCATTTTCCAGGCTGCCTTTGGGGTGGCCCGATTCGAGGAAATGGCCGTCCCCTTCCTGATCATGGTCATCGGACTTGCCGAATGGCCCCAATACGCCCGTACGGTCCGTGCCTCGGTTCTTGCGGAAAAGAAAAAGGAATACGTGGAAGCGGCCAGGGTCATCGGGTTTTCCCCCAGAAGGATCATGTGGCGGCACATCCTGCCCAACACCCTTTCCCCCATTCTGGTTATCTCCACGGTTCAGGTGGCCAATGCGGTCATGAGCGAAGCAGCCCTGTCCTTTCTAGGCCTTGGCATGCCCGTGACCAAACCATCCCTGGGCTCCCTGATCAATTCGGGATTCGAATACATCTTTTCGGGCTCCTGGTGGATCACCCTTTTCCCGGGCTTTCTCCTTGTTTTGCTCATTCTGGTCATCAATCTTCTGGGCGACTGGCTCAGGGACGTGCTCAACCCCAAACTGTACAAGGGATAAGAAAGTACGCAGCACACAGTGCGCAGTACGCAGTAAAAACCTTTTTTTTTGCTAATGATTCTCACAAATGTATTTTAAAATAGCATGCACAGGCATGATCCAGAACCAACTTTCATAATCAGTGCAGTTACTTCTGTGCCCTGCGCACTGCGCACTGCGTACTGCGCACTTTTTCATCCACTGTGCACTTTTCACCTAAAACTTAACACCTAAAACCGACTCCCCCATGTCCAAACTTCTTGAAGTCAAAAATCTGGTGGTCAAATTCGGTCTCCGTTTCGGTGACCTGACAGCCCTCAACGATATTTCCTTTTCCCTGGGTCGGGGCGAACGCATGGGGCTGGTGGGAGAATCCGGAGCAGGCAAGTCCGTGGCCGGGTTTTCCATCATCAACTTGATCAGCCAGCCCGGATTTATCGACTCCGGCGAAATATTCTTCGAGGGTGAGGAAATCAGCCACTATCCCCTGGAAAAAATGCGTGATCTGCGCGGCAACCGGATCAGCATGATCTTCCAGGACCCCATGATGACCCTCAACCCTGTCTTGACCATCGGCACCCAGATGGTGGAAACTATTCTGGCCCACAAGCATATGTCCCGGAAAGAAGCCGAGGCCATTGCCATTGAAAAGCTGAGCAATGTCTACATCCCTTCACCCGAAAAACGCCTTGGCCAGTATCCCCACGAAATGTCCGGTGGCATGCGCCAAAGAATCGTCATTGCCATTGCCCTGTTGACCAACCCGAGTCTGATCATCGCCGACGAGCCCACCACGGCCCTGGATGTAACCATCCAGGCCGAAATCATGGACCTTTTGCTTGAACTTTGTGACACCAAAAAGATGGGGCTCATCCTGATCACCCACGATCTGGGCGTGGTCTCCCAGGTAACCCAGAAGGTGGCGGTCATGTATGCGGGAAGAATCGTGGAAAAGGGGTTGACCGAAGACATTGTCCGCAATCCCAGACATCCATACACCCAGGGCCTGATCAGCGCCCTGCCCCAGAGCAAGCAACGGGGCAACCGCCTCAATCAGATTCCGGGGATGATGCCCAACTTGACCTCCATTCCCAAGGGATGCGCCTTCAACCCGCGATGTCCTTTGTGTGAGGATATCTGCAGGCAACGCGAGCCGGAACTTCATGCCTGTTCCGGTGGCAGGGGCATGGTGGCATGTCATCTGGTCAAAGAAGAATAACCATGTGCACGCGTGTAGTGCGCAACAACGTATCATGATTATTGTCCGATGCCCTGGAACGATCCCGTTGAAAGGGCCTTGAAGGGAATCCGGCAACGTTGCCACGAATTTCTGACGGTAGCAGGCGTCCCCTGGTGCCATGAAAAATATCCAGCGCACTGCGCAGAGCCTTCCGGGCACTGCTGCATACAGCGTACTTCCCCAATTTTTTATCCTTGATGCTTATGCAACCACAACTCTCCACTTCCATAGAAAAAATTCTCTCGGTCAAGAACCTGGTCAAAATCTTCGATATTTCGGGAGGTTTTCTGGACCAGCTGAGCATACGAAATGGCAAGCCCGTACGCACGAAAACCACGGTCAAGGCCCTCAACGATGTATCTTTCAGTATTTTTCCGGGGGAGACATTCAGTGTAGTAGGAGAATCAGGGTGCGGCAAATCAACCCTGGGCAGAACGGTTCTGGGACTGTATCCGCCAACCAGCGGCAAGATTTTGTATCGAGGAGAACGGCTGGATAATATCGACCCGAAAAAGATGCTTCCCTATCGGGCCAAGATGCAGATGATTTTCCAGGACCCCTATGCGTCGTTGAACCCGAGAATGAAGGTTCGACAGATTCTTCAGGAACCCGTTGCCTTTCACCGGCCGGACAAGTCGGCTGCCGAACTCGCTGACAAGGTCGACGAAATAATGGAACTCGTGGGCGTGGACCCGGCATGGGCAGACCGATTTCCCCACGAATTTTCAGGTGGCCAGCGCCAGCGCATCAGCATTGCCAGGGCCCTCATGGTCGATCCGGAATTTATCGTGGCCGACGAGCCCATCTCCGCCCTGGATGTTTCCATCCAGGCCCAGATCCTCAACCTGCTCATGGACGCTCAGGAAAAAAAGGGGCTGACCTATCTCTTCATCACCCATGATCTCTCGGTGGTTGAACACATCAGTTCGCGGGTGGCGGTCATGTATCTGGGCTCCCTGTGCGAGCTTGCCAGGGCCGAAGATCTGTTTGAATCCCCCAGCCATCCGTATACCAAGGCACTTTTGAGCGCCATACCCAGGCTGGGCCAGAAAGGGCTCAAGCATATCAAGCTCAGCGGAGAGGTCCCAACGCCCATCAACCTTCCTTCGGGATGTTTCTTTCACGGCCGGTGCCCCCATTGCAACAAACGCTGCATGAACGAACGCCCCGAAACGCTGCATGAACGAACGCCCCGAACTGATCACCCTGGACAACGGGACCAAGGTCGCCTGCCATGGTGTGCAGGAAGGCAGAATCTGATTGCCGAAATCACACCCGTGGCGATCTTGAGGGTATGCCCGTCAATGTGATCGCGTGTCCTCGCATGGCCGGGACATGATTGCCGGCCTTGTGTTATTTTTTGGCCGCCTTTTTCATGGCCAGACCGATCTTGGTCAGCAGCTCGGTGGAATCCACGGACTTGACCACGTAATAATCCGCGGCAATGGATTTGAAATCCTGCTGAAAACTGTCGTAGGCCGTACACAAAATGACCGGGATATCCTGATTTTCCCTGCGAATTTCCTGAAGAAGATCCAGACCTGACCGCTCCGGGCCCAATTTGATGTCCAAAACCACGACATCTGGTTTTTCCTTCTTGATCAACGGAACGATTTGATCGCTCCCATCGGAAACTGCCACAGCGTATCCTGCACCTTCGAGTTCTTCCTGGTAAAGCAGCCGAATGTGAGGTTCATCGTCCACAACAAGCACTTTCTGATTGTCCATTATCACATCTCCGTTTGTAACCTGCATGGTTTCCCTTGTGTCCCCGGGCAGCCATCCCCCTTCATACATGACTGTTCGGAACGTTTATCGCAACATTTCAGCCCATGCGTGTTCCAGCCCCGTTGGGTTGCCAGAAGGATGTTTTGCTGGCCAGGGTGTGGTGCCGCCTGGAACACCCGGCATGACATCCCCGGCCGTTCGCATCGCCCGTGCATGCTCCACAATCCAAGGCAGTAACCAACCAGCCTGATCGGACCGCAACTCCATGCATACGTTTGCAGCGACCCGACCAAAAATGAACACGTTCAAAGGGCCTTGTCTGTGGATGAACCCGATGAGACATTAGCACACCCGCCCGTCCAGCTCAACGAAAACCTGTACCCAGGAGGTACTTTGCATATGGTGGAAGTGATCATAGAACCGGACAACATCCGGCTTTCATTCCCCAAGATCAATTCGGTACTCCAGCTGCTGCATCGTATTGATCGCAAGCCCGGCCATGTTCTGGTCATCAGGGATGGCCAACTGCTTACACCGGATCGCAAGATCGGTCCCCATGACACCGTCATCGTTCGAGATGTCGTTTCGAGAGGATAATAATTCATGAAATGCAAGCGCTGCAAAGCACCTGCGGTCGTGGCCCTGCCCAGTCACAATACGGCTTTTTGCAAGGAATGCTATCTGATTTTCTTTGCCCGTCAGGTGGAACGGGCCATTCATACCCAGAAAATGTTTTCCAAGGACGACCGATTGCTCGTTGCCATCAGTGGTGGCAAGGACTCCCTGGCCATTTCCTGGCAGCTCAAGCAGTTCGGGTACAATGTTACCGGCCTGCACCTTGATCTCGGCATCGGGGAATCGTCCCTGGTCGCCCGGACCATTTCCGAAAGATTTTGCAACCAGTTCGACATCCCCCTTGAAGTCGTGGAGTTCGCTTCCGAAGGGTTGGCCATTCCGGCTGTCAGAGACACGGTCAAACGACCCATCTGCTCGGTCTGCGGTCAGCTCAAACGCCATTTTTTCAACAAAATGGCTGTTGAAGGCGGATACACCGTACTCATCACCGGCCACAACATGGACGATGAGGTTGCTCGGCTGTTCTCCAATGTCATGGCTTGGGATGCAACCTACCTGGCAGGCCAGGGCCCGGTTTTGCCGGGAGAACACGGCTTTGTCAGAAAGGTCAAACCCCTGTACACCTTGTCGGAATTCGAGACCGCCAATCTCTGTTTTTTGGCCGGTATCGAATACGGATATCATCCCTGCCCGTACAGCAAAAAAGCCAGCTTCACCATCTACAAGAATCTTCTGAACCAGCTCGAAGAAATCCAACCCGGCCGCAAACGCAGTTTCTACCAAAAATTTCTGGAACACGGTCGACCGCATTTCCAGCATACCGAGGACAAGACCACTGTGCTGCATCCCTGCCCCCAATGTGGCTTTCCCACTTCGTCGTGCAATGACGAGCCCTGCGGTGCCTGCCGTATTCGGGAGTACATGCGTCAAACCAAGTGAACCTGTCTTGACCACACATTCTGCCGGATCCAAGGGTGCCTTGAGGGAACCTTGGACCCGGCAGCAGTTCCCGCCCTTCCAGGAGACATGACCCCAAAAAGTCTCCTGCATCATGTCCCCCTTTCTGCCCCCTTCTTTGTTTTCGTCTCATAATGTTTCAAATCAGTTCAATCCCACCATTGCGATTACGTCTCATTTTGTTTCTTTTTCAATCACGAGCCAACACTGTTTCCTCAATATCCCGATATACTGCTTCTTTTTTCATGGCACCTTGTTTGCTATTTCACAAGCTAATGTGTAACCCTTTGCCCACGACTGATCATGAATCCGAAAATCCTTTTTGTGGACACGGACCGATCCTTTTTGGCCCATCTTTCATCCAGGCTTCGTCAGCATGATATCCACGTTGTCGAACAGCTCGGTGTCAACGGGGTCAAAGAACAACTCCAGACCCATCCCATCGGGATTGTGCTCATCGACATGGAGAGAATCAAGGGTGAGGGGATCATGCTTATTAAATCCATCAAAACATCTTTTCCCCGCACGGAAATCATATTATTGACCAATCCCGAACAGATCTCCCTTTCCATAGAAGCCATGAAACTCGGCCCCTTTGAGGAGATCTATCTCCCCCTGGACATCCGGGCCCTGGTCAAAACCATCAGAAAGGCTCATAAACGGTGGGAGGACACATCTCGCCATGCTGATATATGACAGAGGCACAATCGTCCCAATACGCGAGGAGGTTTGACGTGAAAACTATCAAGGTTGAGGAACTCATGGTTCCTCTGGGAGAATACGCGCAACTCGATGAAAACAAGACCCTGTACGATGCGGTCATGGCATTGCGCAGACATCAGAAGGAAAAAAAGGAAAAAATCCATACTAGTGTTCTGATCGTCACCCAGGAAGGCACCATCGCCACCATGCTGACCATCCTGGACATTTTTCGCATCATGGAACCCAAGTACAAGGAAGTCGAGGATATTGATCTCTCCCGTTTCGGCATGCAGCCCGGATATGTGGAATCCATGCTCGAATCCTTTGATCTCTGGGCCAGCCCTTTGGAAGATGTATGCCACAAGGCAGCCCAGGTTGTTCTCAAGGACATTGAATGGGAAATGATCCCACAAGACGTGATTGATGCCGAGGCGACTCTGGACCTGGCTGTCCACCGCATGATCGTGAACAACAAACACGCCCTGCTGGTCAAGAAAGAAGATACCTTCGTAGGAGTACTCCGCTCCTTTGATATCTTCAGCACGTTCTGTGAAGCCATTGAACAATGTGACATCCCCCAGAAGAAATAGCTCTGGAGGATCCCTGCATATCCACTTTCCAAACACGCAAGGAGAAAAAGAGCATGACTGTTGCAAAAACCGGTGGAATTGAATGGAGCCGGATATTTTTCATTGTACTGGGCGTGGCTCTGTTCACCATTGTCTACTACTGCCCCCCATGGCCGGATGCCGTTAACCCCATAACCGGCGATCACATCACCCTGAGCAGGGAAGGCAAGGGAGCCCTGGCCGTGTTCTTACTCGCCGGTGTATGGTGGGTCTTTGAGGTCGTACCCATTGGTATCACCAGCCTGGCCATCGGGGTTCTCCAGGCCATGTTCCATATACGCGACGCAAAAGTTGCCTTTAAGGATTTCATGGATCCCTCGGTTCTGTTCATCTTTGCCTCGCTGATCATCGGTGCCGTGTTCACCAAAACCGGGCTGACCAAGCGATTGGCCTACAAGATGCTCATGGTTGTCGGGGAAAAGACGAGCATGATCTATCTCGGCTGCTTTGTTGTCACCGCGGCCATGACCCATGTCATGGCCCATACGGCTGTTGCCGCGACCATCTATCCCCTGCTGCTGACCATCTATGCCATGTACGGCGAAGGCAACAAACCCACCAAATTTGGCAAGGGGTTGTTCATCGGCATGGCCTATGTGGCCGGAGCCGGAAGCATCGTCACCCTGCTGGGTGCGGCCCGCGGAGCCGTTGCCATCGGCTTTTTCAAGGAGATCATCCACACGGACATCACCTTTTTTCAGCTGTCCTATTACATGGCGCCCATCGGCTGGCTCATGGTCTTTCTCTTGTGGGGCTTCTTCATGATCGTATTCAAACCCGAAAAAAAGACCATTCCCGGCCTTCGCGAAAAGGCCCGGGAGCTCAATTCCGTTCTCGGTCCCATGACCCGGGATGAAATTCTGGCCGCTGTCATTGTGGGCGGAGTCATTCTGGTCATGTCCCTTCGCTCCTTTATTCCCGAGCTCAAGTCCATCGACAAGACAGCCATCATCCTGGTTTCCACCATTCTCTTCTATGTGCTCAACATTCTGGACATCAAGAATCTGGAAGATGTTCCCTGGAATATCATCCTGCTGTTTGCCGGAGCCATGAGCATTGGTTTCTGCCTCTGGCAGACCGGAGCCGCCGAATGGCTGGCCATTAACTGGCTGAACATGTTCAAGGATTCCCACTGGTTCGTCTTTGTCATGTCCATTGCCTTTTTTGTCATGATGATGACCAACTTCATCATGAACGTGGCCGCCATCGCCATCTCCCTGCCCGTGGCATTGGTCATCGCGCCCTTTCTGCACGTTGCCCCCGAAGTCATTCTCTTTGCCTCCCTGGTGACAGCGGGTATGCCCTTCCTGCTCCTGGTAGGTGCGGCTCCCAACGCCATTGCGTATGACTCAAAACAGTTTACAACTGGTGAATTCTTCATGTACGGAATTCCTGCAAGCATACTGCTTATGGTTGTGGTCGGGCTGGCTGTTTATGTTGTCTGGCCGCTGATGGGCATGCCCATCACCATCCCCTAACCAGTCACCAAGCGTCTCAAACCCATAAAACCACGGAAGGCAGCCATGTCTTCCGTGGTTCTTGCTATAAAACACCATCAAACCAAAGGGAAAAAATACCCTGGAGGCCTATGAAACCATGGAACATCTTCGACAGCTTACCCGACGCATCGTCAACCGGATCAACATCAATCTGCGTGGTCCCAAAGTGGATTGCGGCCCCTATGCCCTAGAGCTCATTCCCGAGGAAAAATTCGCCCAGTTCTACGCATTTTACGGACTTTCCCCGGACCTCCCTCTGCATCTCAAGTTCAAGAATTCCTGCCTGGCAGGAAGCTATTTGCTGGGCAGATGCACGGTGGAGCACTCCCTCATTTACAAAACAGATATCCGGGGTGATGAGTTCAAACGCAAGGGAACACATTTTGACTACGAGGGTCTCAGCATCCCCTTGCACCATGATGAAAAAGTGGTCATCAAGGACAGTTTTCTCATCAAGACCCTGGTGCACAATTTTTCCCATGACCCGGAAAATCTGGAAGAATTCGTCATCAAAAACACCCTGTCCCTGCACCACGCCAACATCCACGGGGCACCCATGGAAGGAGCCTTTCTCGGCCCCTTTGCCACGGTGGATCTGACATCGCTGCATGACTGTGTCATTGGCACCTTTGCCTATGTTCAGGTGGGTGAACTGTCCCACCAATGGATTGAACCAGGCATGGTCTGGGTCCGCTCCGAAGGCAGTTTCGATTTCAGATACCGCTTTCCCCTGGAACCCCTGAAAAAATACATCGACATGAAGCCCAATGAGCGCCCCACAGGCATGCTCTTCGATTTTGTGGAATCCAAGAAGCAGGAGTTTGAGTCCATTTATTCCAGGGTTCAGAACCAGCCTCCCTTTTCCACCAAGGGCGCATCAGTGAGTCCTTATGCCGTGGTCAAACCCAAGACCCTTATTGGAGAAAACGTGCTGGTGGCCCAACGGGCCTATGTGGAAAATTCCTCGTTGGGTCGCGGTTCCAATGCCCAGGAAAATTGCTACATCATTGACTCCACACTGGACGGCAACAATGTCACCGCCCACGGGGGCAAAATCATCAACTCCACCCTGGGCCAAAACGTGTTTGTCGGGTTCAACGCCTTTGTGCACGGCAAGCCCAACGCCATCATCACCATTGGCAAGGATTCCATCATCATGCCCCATGCGGTCATTGATGCCCAGGAACCCGTGACCATCCCGGAAAACACCCTGGTCTGGGGATTGGTCACCTGCCAGAAGGACCTGGAACTCAACAGCGTCTCCCTGGACAAACTCGCCCAGGTGGACGGCAAATGGGAACAGGGCTCCATGGTCTTCCAGGGACACGGCAAGGCCTTTGTCGAAGCATTCAAACACCGCATCACCCATATTCTTGAGGCCAATGGGGCCTTTTTCGATGGTAAGGACATGGGGGGACACGCTCAAAAGGGACAGGATATCTCCTTTAACATCATCCAACCCTATGCCGAAGGTCCCTTTCGGGGCATGTACCCCACCATGGACATCCGCCATCTTGTAGATTGAGACCCCAACAAAATTCAACGGGCCGAAACAATACGGTTTCAGCCCGTGTATACATGACACGTGTTGTTTTCATTTCCAACCCAAACTGGAGTCCCCCATGCCAAAAACAGTCGCACAGGCACTGAACAAGAATCTTCTGGGAAATTCCCCGGACTGGTACAAATTGGCCATTATCGGCTTTCTGGTCGCCAATCCGGTGCTGCTGATGACAGTCGGACCCTTTATCACCGGATGGATTCTCATCGGAGAGTTCATCTTCACCCTGGCCATGGCCTTGAAATGCTATCCTCTGCCCGCAGGAGGACTTCTGGCCATTGAGGCCGTGGCACTCGGCATGACCTCGCCCGAAGCTGTTTACAAGGAAGCGGCTCACAATTTTCCAGTGATCCTGCTCCTCATGTTCATGGTCGCGGGCATCTATTTCATGAAAGACCTGCTCCAATACGCTTTCACCAAGATTCTCATCAAGGTGAAATCAAAAATCTGGCTTTCCCTGCTTTTCTGCTTTGCCGGGGCCTTTCTTTCCGCCTTTCTGGACGCCCTGACCGTCACGGCAGTCATCATTGCCGTGGCCTACGGCTTCTATGAAATCTATCACACCCATTGCACTGGTGGATCCTGTGCCCTGACCGAAGACGAAGGTATTGTTGATCAAAACCGCCTTGATCTCCGCCAGTTCCGCGGATTTCTGCGCAACCTGATGATGCACGGAGCTGTGGGAACAGCCCTGGGCGGGGTGACCACCATTGTGGGCGAACCCCAGAACCTGCTCATCGGTCATGTCATGGATTGGCATTTTGCCGACTTTTTCATTCGGGTGGCCCCGGTTTCCATGCCGGTTCTTCTGGTGGGCCTTTTGACCTGTGTTGTCCTGGAAAAATTTTCCCTGTTTGGCTATGGGTTCAAACTGCCGATCAATGTTCGGGCCATCCTGGAAGACAACGCCCGGCAGACCGAGGCCCAGATGACCAAAAAGTTCCAGGCCTCCCTGTTCATCCAGGGGTGTGTGGCCATTTTCCTCATTGTAGCCTTGGCATTTCACTTGGCAGAAGTGGGTATCATCGGCCTGAGTGTCATTGTCCTGCTCACGGCCCTCAACGGAATCACCGAGGAACACAAAATCGGGCATGCCTTTGAAGAGGCTCTGCCCTTTACAGCACTTCTGGTGGTCTTCTTTGCCATTGTTGCCGTGATCCACGATCAGCACTTGTTCTCCCCGGTCATCCATGCGGTTCTGGAGCTTTCGGGAAAAACCCAGCTGGCGGCCTATTATCTGGCCAACGGGGTCCTGTCCATGATCAGTGACAATGTCTTTGTGGCCACCGTCTATATTACGGAAACCAAAGAGGCCTTCCTGGCCGGAGCCATTTCCAAAGAGCAGTTTGATCTGCTGGCCGTATCCATCAACACCGGTACAAACATCCCCAGTGTTGCCACCCCCAACGGCCAGGCCGCGTTTCTGTTTTTGCTCACCTCGGCCCTGGCCCCGTTGATCAGGCTTTCCTACGGGCAGATGGTCAAGCTGGCATTTCCCTATACCATCACCATGTCTCTGACAGGACTGGCCGCAACCATCTGGCTGCTTTAACCGAAACAACATCCGTTGCCTCCACCACCGGCGAGACCACAGATGCATCGGATCAGCACCAAGGGAGAATACCATGACCAAAGTATCTTACGAAGTCCGGCTGCAACTCAACCTGGATCATTTGGAAGTCGCCAAGGAATCCATTGAAAAACTCTTTGGTATCTGGGAAGAAAATGTAGATCCCGAAGAGATGACCATGCTCTTTGACGAGCAGACCGGAGAGGTTCTCTTTGACACCAAGGGGGAACACGATGTGTCACCCTGGATCACCGACGATACCCCCCTGTTGCTTCATCAGCTGGGCAAACTGTCCTTGAGCGGCGCCTATGTCCATCATACCATGGACGGCAAAACCCTCCATTTTGCCGTAGGCCCCAACAAGCTGGCCAGACAGCAGGCCCTGGAAATGGCCCATATCCGCAAGGCCATCTACTCCCTCAACGAGGCCGTGGAATATCTGCCCGACGAATACAAGCCCCAGGTCGAGGAGTTGGTGACCACCCTGAGAAACCTCTATAAATGAGCCTCCAGTCGAGACTGCAGGAAAAAACCCGCAACCAGGAGGATTCCGGGATACTTCGTCTCAAGGTGTTCGCCGGGTTACGCGAAAACATCACCCTTTGGCGAGAACATCACAGACCAGCGCAAGCACATCCCGGTTTATCCTGAAACGCTCAAAGAAATAACCGCAATGCGGCCTGCACAGCACATACGTTGTGCAGGCCGTCCAAACAGCAAGGGACAGAATCCGTTTCGGATTCTGTCCCTTGCTGTTTGGACGAAAATGCCATGCCACACTCATTGCCGGGTTCTCAGCACTCTCCCTTGGAGCATGGTAAAACAAAAGCCTGCAAGCAGGGAGAGATGCGAACTGGCGCATCCCTTCCTGTTCGAGGTTTCATTCCCCGATTTCGTGAAAGTACACGGGATAATCGTATTCAATGCCCACACCATAGAGGTTGGTTGATCCCGAACGGACCGGCCTGCACCAAACCACCCTGCCAAAGTAGCCGCTGAAAATTTCCGGACCATCCTTTTCCTTGTCCGAATAATTGGACATGCTGATACGGATATCCTTACCGGGAACCAGAGGGCGCTTGGCCTCGATGTACATCCCTCCACTACTGTAATTTCTCATGGTCGCGTGATATGTCCGGTAGGAATTTTCGCTGACAAACTGAATGGGTGTGGAATGAGCGATTCTTCGATGGGATCGGGACTCACGAGAGTCTTGGGGATTGGTAGCATCGTTTTCCTGTGGCATGGATTCCTCCTTGAAGGGCTCGTAGGTGAGTACTCTGGAAATGCATATATACCCTGAAAAACCGTTTAAGACAACAAAAAAACAAAGAAGAGAACATGTTATACATTTTAAGATAAAAGGCCCACTTGTCCGACGCTATCACCTTTTCTCCCGCTCAATCGTTTACGATGGATCCCGCAACACACAACCGCACAATAAATGCCCACCTTCGTGCCAGCCTGCCAGGAACAGGGAACGACCTTTCCAATGCAACGGCAATCGGAGCCGATCCGCCACCACCTTGCAGGTCCAGCCACCATGCCCACAGGATAAACAGGATACGGCAGACAATCCTGATCCATCTCTTTTCCAGGGAGCAGATCCAAAACGCAAATTGACAGAATTGGCGTCTTGGCATTTGGCCCATGCCCTTTTGTGAGTGCAAATCAGGCAATACATCCCGCATGTTATCCGACATATGCCCAGGCTCGTACAGAGGTTTTTTTTACATTGCCAAAAAGCGTCAATTCAGTTAGTTAGTCCATCATATTCTGCTATGACCAGAAACGGAATATCCTGGCTCAGGCGTGTTTCGACATATTTGTAAAACACAAAAACCCACTCACAGGAGGCTCTCATGAGTAGAAAATCTGTCAAGTCAATACTGCTTGCGCTTCTCGCCTTTACCTTCATGTGCGGTATTTCATGGGCAGAGACCATCAAAATCGGATTGATGTGCCCCCTGACCGGTTCCTGGGCCAGTGAAGGGCAGGACATGAAACAGATCGTGGAACTTCTGGCCGAAGACCTCAACGCCAAGGGTGGTCTTTTGGGCAAGAAGGTGGAAATCGTTGTCAGCGACGACGGGGGCGATGCGCGAACTGCGGCCCTGTCAGCCCAGCGCCTGTCCACCATGGGCATTGTGGCGGTCATTGGAACCTATGGCTCGGCCGTAACCGAGGCCTCCCAGAATATTTTCGACGATTTCGGCATCATTCAGATCGCCAACGGATCAACAGCCATCCGCCTGACTGCCAAGGGGATGGACAAATTCTTTCGCACCTGCCCAAGGGATGACGAACAAGGCAAGGTGGCCGTCAAGACCATTGAATCCATGGGAGCCAAGCGTGTGGCCATTCTGCACGATAACACCACCTATGCCAAGGGGCTTGCCGAAGAAGCCAAAAAACTCCTCGACACCAAATCACAGATTGATGTTGTTTTCTATGACGCCATGACCCCGGGAGAACGGGACTACAATGTCACCCTGATGAAGATGAAATCAGCTGATCCCGATCTGGTCTTTTTTACGGGTTACTATCCTGAAGCCGGTCTGCTTTTGCGCCAGAAAATGGAAATGAACTGGAATGTTCCCTTTCTGGGGGGTGATGCCACCAACAATCCTCAGCTGGTGGAAATTGCGGGCAAAGACGCTGCCAAGGATTACTATTTCCTGAGCCCTCCGGTTCCCCAGGATCTGGATACCCCCGAAGCCCGCGACTTTCTCAAGAGCTATGTCAAAAAATACGGCACCGAACCCGGCTCTGTATGGGCCGTACTTTCGGGTGACGGATTCCTGGCCATTACAACGGCCATCAAAAACACCAAATCCACTGATTCCGACAAGCTGGCCGACTACCTGCACACCCAGCTCAAGGACATGCCCGGTCTCACCGGAAAGATCTCCTTTGACCAGCATGGGGACCGCGTGGGCGACCTGTATCGTCTGTACAAAGTCGATGCCAGCGGTGCCTTTGTTCTGCAGCCCAAATAAAACACATCTTCAGGAAAGACGCCGGGGTTGCATCTTTTCCGGCGTCTTTTTTTCATGCCGGTCCCACAAACCGGCTAACGTCATGCGTGAATGAGAGAAACGCTTATGGAGCTTTTTTTCCAACAATTGACCAATGGATTGGCCGTGGGCGGCATTTATGCCCTTATTGCCCTCGGATATACCATGGTCTACGGGGTCATGAAACTGATCAATTTCGCCCATGGCGATCTGTTCACCATCGGGGCATTTCTGGGACTGACCCTGCTGACGGCCATGGGGTTGACCGACACCCTGGGGCCGGTCCTGGGCATTCTGGTCCTGGCTCTCATGGTTATGGGACTGGTGGCCATTATAGGGGTCATCCTGGAACGGGTTGCCTACAAACCCCTGCGAAAAGCCGACCGCCTTGCTGCTGTTGTTTCCGCCCTGGGCGCCTCCATATTCTTTCAGAATGCGGTCATGCTCATCTACGGGGCCAGGTTCCGGGTTTATCCCCACGACATCCTGCCCAAGGTTGCCGTGAACATCCTGGGACTGGAGATTCCGCTCATCCGAATCATCATCCTGAGCACTTCCCTTCTGCTCATGGCCGGCCTGTATTTTTTCGTTCAAAAAACCAAGACGGGTACGGCCATCCGGGCAGCAGCCATTGACCAGGGCGCGGCCAAGCTCATGGGCATCAATGTCAATGGGGTCATCAGCATCGTGTTTCTCATTGGTCCGGCCCTTGGCGGGGCCGCCGGGGTCATGGTGGGGATGTACTACGGACAGGTCAATTTCACCATGGGCTGGATGTATGGGCTCAAGGCATTCATCGCTGCCATTCTCGGTGGCATCGGCAACATCCCCGGGGCCATGCTCGGAGGATTGCTCCTCGGTGTCATCGAGGCCATGGGGGCGGCATATCTGTCCATTGCCTGGAAGGATGCCATCGCCTTTGTCGTCCTGATACTCATTTTGATTGTCAGGCCTACGGGATTGTTGGGTGAACGCGTTGCTGAAAAGGTGTAGGCCATGAAAAAAATGTATCTCTGTTTTGCCGTCTTTGTACTTGCAATGGCCTTTGGCCCGTCGTTTCTGAACCCCTACTGGGTGGATGTACTGAACAACATCGGCATCTACGCGATTCTGGCCCTGAGTCTCAATTTCATCCTTGGTCATGCGGGCATGTTCCACATGGGTCACGCAGCCTTTTTTGCCGTGGGGGCCTATGTCACGGCCATATTGAACACCATGTACCATATCCCGATCGTCTGGCTCATGCCATTAAGCGGCATTGCTGCCGCTCTTTTTGCAGCGATTGTTGCCAGACCGATTATCCACCTGCGTGGCGACTACCTGCTCATCGTGACCATCGGCATCGTGGAAATCGTGCGCATCGCCCTGGTGAATGATATTTTCGGAGTTACAGGAGGCGCCAACGGGATCTTTGGCATCGGCAGGCCGGAATTCTTTGGGATGAAAATCAGAAGGCCGCATCAATTCTATTATTACATCTGGATATTCCTGGGTATAAGCGTACTCCTCTTTCGCATGCTCGAAAATTCACGGTTCGGTCGAGCCCTCAATTGCATCAAGGAAGACGAGCTGGCCGCCGAGGGATGCGGGATCAACACGGCCCACTACAAGCTGATCGCCTTTGTCCTGGGCGCGTTCTGGGCCGGCATGGTCGGCAATATCTATGCTTCCAAGATGATGATCATCTCTCCGGAATCATTTTCCTTCTGGGAATCAGTCCTCTACTTTACCATCGTCATCCTGGGTGGTTCCGGCAGCATCCCCGGGGTCATTCTGGGAGCCTTTCTCATTGTGGGACTGCCGGAAGTCTTCAGACAGTTCGCCAGCGCCCGGATGCTGATCTTTGGTGCGGCCATGGTCATCATGATGATCTTCCGCCCATCAGGCATTCTTCCGCCCCTGCCGCGGACCTACAAACTGGCCAAGGAGAACCGGGGAGGATCTGAGTCATGAGTCTTTTGCACGTTTCCCATCTGACCAAATCCTTTGGCGGTCTCATGGCTGTCAACGACGTGAGTTTTGACCTGGAAGCCAACACGGTTATGGGTCTCATCGGTCCCAACGGAGCCGGTAAGACCACCGTATTCAATCTGATCACCGGCAATTACCCTTCCGATGCGGGCGAGGTTGTCTTTAACGGCGAATCCCTGATCCGCCAATCACCTCATGCCATTGTCTCCAGGGGGATTGCCCGCACCTTCCAGACCATCCGCCTTTTCCCCAACATGAAGGTCATTGAAAATGTCCTGGCAGGCTGCCATTGCCGCATGCAATCTGGGATCTTTTCCTCCATGTTCCGCCTGCCCGGTCAGCGCCGGGAAGAAAAAAAGGCATTGGAACAGGCCTTCAAGGAGCTGGAATTCGTCAAATTGGCCCATCAGGCCAACAACAAGGCCAAGAACCTGTCCTACGGCAACCAGCGCCTTTTGGAAATCGCCCGGGCACTGGCCTCACAACCCAAGCTCATCATCCTGGACGAACCCGCAGGGGGCATGAACGCCCAGGAAACCGCCGAGTTGGTTGAACTGATCAAGGACATCAAGCAACGGGGCATAACCGTCCTGCTCATCGAACATGATATGAGCCTGGTCATGCGCATTTGCGAACAGATCATCGTTCTGGAACATGGTGCCTTGATCGCCCAAGGTTCTCCCGAAGACGTACAGAACAATCCCAGGGTCATTGAAGCCTATCTGGGTACCGACGAGGAATGATCATGCTGCTGGAAATCCGAAATCTTCATGTCACCTACGGGAATGTCAAGGCACTGCACGGGATCGATCTCACGGTGGAACAAGGCGAAATCGTGACCATTCTGGGCGCCAATGGGGCGGGAAAGTCGACCACTCTCATGTCCATAAGCGGTCTGGTCAAGGCAGCCCAAGGAACAATTTCGTATAAGGACAAGGAACTGACAACACTACGCGCCCACAACATCGTCAAACAAGGCATTTCCCAGGTTCCTGAAGGCCGACGCATCTTTGGCACCCTGACCGTGCAGGAGAATCTGAATCTGGGAGCCTTTACTCTGACAGACAAGGAAAAGATCGCCAAAAATCAGGAATGGATCTTTTCCCTGTTTCCACGTCTCCACGAACGCCGGCAACAGCTGGCCGGAACCCTCTCCGGTGGCGAACAGCAGATGCTGGCCATTGCCCGGGCCCTCATGGGCAGTCCTGAGCTTCTCCTTTTGGACGAACCCAGCTTGGGGCTTGCGCCCATTCTGGTCAAATCAATCTTCGCAACCATCAGGGAAATCAACAAGTCGGGCGTAACCATCTTACTGGTTGAACAAAACGCCAGAGCCGCCCTGAAACTCGCGGATCGAGGGTATGTTCTTGAAGTCGGCAGGATCGTCCTGGAAGGCAAAGCGCAGGACCTGTTGGAAAACAGGGAAATCAGTAAGGCCTATCTGGGTGGAGCTGGATGATCACGGGTATATCTCTGAAGTGGTCCCCCAATTTTGGACAACCGATTAAGCTTTGGCTAGCCTCCTAACCGCAGGAGGACCGATATGAGGACAAAGAGAAAAACATACAGCCCTAAGTTTAAGTCCCGTGTGGCTTTGGAAGCCCTGGAAAACGATCTGACAACCCCAGAGATCGCTGCGAAATATGGGGTTCATCCAACGCTGGTCAATAAGTGGCGCAAAGAGCTCCAGGCAGGCGCTAGCAGTATATTCTCCTCAAAAAGCAAGAAAAAGACCTTGGAGAAAGCCCATGAGGCCGAGATCAAGGAACTGCACGCCAAAATCGGCCAGCTAACTATTGAGCGAGATTTTTTAGCAAAAGCCTGCGGGAAATGAGCCGAACCCGCAGGCTGGAGTTGGTTGACCGCAACAACTCCAGGCTCAGTATCGTAAAGCAGTGCAAACTGCTAGGAGTAAGTCGATCTAGCTATTACTTCGAAAGAAAAGGTGAATCTGAAGAAAATTTGCGTATAACACGTGTTATAGATGAGATATTTATGGATTATCCATGGTATGGGAGTCGAAGAATGACACTATATCTACAACATCTGGGATATTGTATTAATAGAAAACGAGTGCAGCGTCTTATGCGAAAGATAGGAGTTGTCGCAATTGTTCCGCGACCAGGGACAAGCAAAAATCATCCTCATCACAAAGTATATCCGTATCTTCTACGTGGTCTAGAAATCAATCGTCCCAATCAAGTTTGGTGTGCCGATATAACCTATTTACCTCTTTCAAAAGGATTTATGTATCTTGTAGCCATTATGGACTGGCAATCCAGAAAAATACTTTCCTGGAAGATTTCAAACAGCCTTGAAACAGATTTTTGTGTCCAGGCCTTAAAGGAGGCGATTTCCGTGTATGGACCTCCTGAAATATTCAATACCGACCAAGGGTGCCAATTTACATCGGATGAATTTACAAGTGTCCTCAAGTCTCATGACATCAAAATTTCAATGGATGGAAAAGGTCGTTGGATGGATAACGTGTTCATTGAACGATTTTGGAGAAGCCTGAAATATGAATGTGTTTACATCAATGAATTTCACGGTGGCAACGCCTTGAAAAAGGGTTTACGGAAGTGGATCAACTATTATAATGAATTTCGCCTACATGCGGCTCTAAATGACAAAACACCTGACGAGGTTTACAGGCAGACACTAAATGTGGCTGCGTGATTAACCCTCGACTGGCAATAACATCTATCCGCATGGAGCCGCGGAACACAAACAAGGCTGGCAAAGCTTATTGGAGGCTCCAAGCTGTCCAACGTTATGGGTCCACCTCATCTCCGGACACTAAGATGGACCCCTTCAGAGGGAATCCATACCCCTTATGTAGTAACGCCGTAACGCTGGACAGTTTGAAGCCCGCATCAAATGTGGCAAGCCCTTCTTGTGCCCCATTGCTCCATGCGACCTGTGCGCGCATACCTTCCTTTTACTTTTTCCGTTGTATCCCTCAAAAACAGCCTTTGAGGGGGAACAAGAGTGATCCATGCTCCTTGAAGCCAGGAATGGCCTGGCTAGGAGATGGACGTGGTAAGGGGAGG